>JAFGPU010000255.1 GCA_016936035.1 Acidimicrobiales bacterium | reverse complement strand
GCGTCGCGAGAGGTGGCGTACACGGTGGCGCCCATGCGCCGGGCCAGGGCCAACGCCGCGGCGCTGACACCACCCCCGATGCCCACGATGAGGACGGACTCGCCGGCCGTCACCCGGGCGCGCCGCAGCATGCGCCAGGCGGTCAGCGTGGCCAGCGGGTACGCGGCGCACTCCTCCCACGTGCGCCCGACCGGCCGCGGCACCACGTTGCGCCCGGGCACCACCACCAGGTCGGCATGCCCGCCCCACCGGTGCTCGCCGACGATCTCGAAGTCGTCGCCGAGCGGCGAGTCGATGCCGTGGGCCACGACCGCGTCGACGGGCGACACGGCCGGGTTCACGACCACCTCGTCGCCGACGGCCACATGGTCGACGGCGTCCCCCACCGCCTCGACCACGCCGGCCACGTCGCACCCCGGCACGTGCGGCAGCGGCGGCCGGGGCAACCCCCGGGTGACCCACAGGTCCATGTGGTTGAGCGCGGACGCCACCGGACGCACGCGGACGTCGTCGACCCCCACCGGCGGGTCGCCGAGGTCGCCCTCGCGGTAGCTACCGGGCGACTCGTCGAGGATCCAGGCGCGCATGGGCGTCGACGGTAACGCGCCGCTCAGACCACGCAGACGAGCGCCTCGGGCTCGACCCGCACCGAGAGCCGGCGGGCCTCGCCGATGCGCTCGCCATCGAGGAAGACCGGGGTGGAGCGGTCGAGCTCGAACTGCACCGCCGGGCGGCGGCTCGACGCGATCGCCGGGTGCGGCAGGTGGCCACCGGCCGGCAACCGCCGCCGGGCCTTCACCCGATCGGCGACCGTCATCGACGCCGCCACGTCGACCACGTCGAGGCGCCCGTCGCCGGGGTGGGCGCGCGGCGCCACGTTCCACGACCCGTGGAACTGGGCGTTCATCACCGCGACGACGCGCCCGCGCCACCACGATCTCCGCATGACGAGGTGGGCGACGAACCAGTGCTGCACGCCGTCGACGAGCACCGACCCCAGGTCGACCGGCAGGCGCACGCCCGCGTCCGACCGCAGACGGGCCTCGTCGCCCCGGCCGCCCAGCGTGCGGCAGAGGTCGCCCCCCACCAGTCCGAGCGCCGGCACCCGCTGCCCCGCCCGGCGCGCGGCGGTGACCACGTGGCGCGCCTCGGCGTCGGAAGCCACCACGACCCCGTCCGCGGGCAGCCCACCGGCCTGGCCCCACGCCTCGCCCTTGCGGATGGTCATGGCACGTCGCGGGGAAGGCGGGGCCCCTCGGCGGCGGCGCGGGCCTCGCGGTCGCCGACGATCTCGTCGAGCGTCGACGAGATCGACACGACGCCCCGGTGCAGCCCGTCGGCGGCCTGGCGGGCGGCGCGCGCCGTCGCCGGGTCAGGCGCCACCTCGCCGACCTGCCGGACGAGATCGATCAGGGTCTTGACGTTGCGGACGAAGTCGCCGCCCGACAGGTCCTCGTCGCCCAGGACCTCGCCGAGCATCTCGCCCGCCGCCCAGGCGTGGGCGAGCGCGACGAAGCCCGGGTCGGGGGCGCGGGTCGGCGGCAGGCCGGCAGCATCCTCGTCGGCCCGCAGCTCGTCGGCCAGGCGCTCCAGCTCGGCCCACCGGGACCGCACCTGGCGCGACGGGAACCACGGCGGCGCGGGCGTGCCCGGTCCCCGGTGCTCGTAGGTGAAGCACGACATCAACCCGGCGAGCGCCGCGGGATCGAGGCCGTCGAGCAGCCCGGTCGTCATCGCCTCGGCGACGAGCAGGTCGGCCTCGTGGTAGGTGCGGGCCAGGACCTCGCCCCGGTCGGTCAGCGCCCACCCGTCGAGGTAGCCCCACGCCTCGAGCAGCCGGAGGACCCGGTCGAAGCGCCGGGCCAGCGATTCGGTGTGCGAGCGCACCTCACGCCGCATGTCGGAGAGCTCCCGGCGGGCTCGCTCGCGCTGGCCGTAGGCCCGCACGTGGCGGTCGCGGTCGGGGCAGCCGTGGACGGGGTGCGCCTCGGCCGGCGAGGGGCCGTCGGCCTCGGCGGCGTCCGGGCGGTCACCGGTGCCACCCCCGCCGTCGCCGCCGTCGAAGTGGCCGCGCCGCATCTCGTCGGCGACCTTGTGCTGGAACGCGCGGTTGTTGGGCTGGTAGGGCCGGGGCACCTCGACCCGGCCGACGCGGTCCGGCGGGACCACGAAGTCGTCGATGCCCAGCCGCACCGGGGACCCGTCCGAGTCGATCCCCCGCAGCCGGCTGGCACCGCTCTTGCGCTGGGCGACCGACAGCACGGCGATGCGCCGCCCCCCGACGTCGACCACGTCGCCCGGCATGAGGCGGGCGAGGCTGAACTCGACCGCCGAGCGCTCGGCCCGCGTCGGCGTCGCCGCGGCGCGCTCGGCCCGCACCAGCCGCCAGTACTCGCCCACGTCCCCGCGCTCGCAGACGGCCTCGAGCTCGAGCCGGGCCAGGCGCTCCTGCTGACGCTCGATGCGGGCCTCGAACCGGACGACGGCCCGGTCGGCCTGGAACTGGGCGAACGAGAGGTTGAGCAGGTGGTGGGCATCGGAAGGCTCGTAGCGCCGCACCAGGTTGGCCGCCATGTTGTAGGTCGGGCGGAACGCGGACCGCAGCGCGTAGGTGCGGCTGGACGCCAGCGACGCCACCTGGTCGAAGGGGACGAACGGCGACCACAGGACGATGGCGTAGCCCAGCTCGTCGATGCCCCGCCGGCCCGCCCGGCCGGTGAGCTGGGTGTACTCGCCCGGCGTCAGGAACTCGCGCGACTCGCCGGTGAACTTGGTCAGCCGTTCGATGACGACCGACCGGGCCGGCATGTTGACGCCCAGCGCCAGGGTCTCGGTGGCGAACACCGCCTTCACGAGCCCTTCGACGAAGCAGGCCTCCACCGCCTCCTTGAAGGGCGGCACCATGCCGGCGTGGTGGGCCGCGAGGCCCATCTCGAGCGCGGCCGCCCAGCGGTCGTAGCCGAGCACGTCGAGGTCGTCGTCGGTGAGCGCCGCGGTGCGCTCCTCGACGATCGCCCGGATGCGCGCCCGCTCGTCGGGCGTGGTCAGCCGCAGGCGGGCGTCGAGGCACGCGGCGACCGCCTCCTCGCAACCGACCCGGCTGAAGATGAAGTACAGCGAGGGCAGCATGTCGCGCTCGCCCAGGATCTCGATGACCTCGGGCCGCCGGGGGGTGAAGAACCGCCGGCGGGGACGACGGTCGCCCCGCCGTGAGCGGCGCCGGGCCAGGCTGTCGTCGTCGAGGCGCTCGGCCTCGGGGTTGGGACGACCGTCGACGAGGGTGGGCAGCAGGTGGGGCCGCTCGCTGTGTCGGTCGCCCACCAGATACAGGTTGCGCAGCTCGACGGGCCGTTCCTCCTCGAGCACCAGCCGGGTCGGGCCGCGCACGGTGGTCAGCCAGTCGGCCAGCTCCTCGGCATTGGACACGGTCGCCGACAGGCACACCAGCGCCACCTCCGGCGGCAGGTGGATGATGACCTCCTCCCACACGGGGCCCCGGTAGGTGTCCTGCAGGTAGTGCACCTCGTCGAGCACGACGAAGCGCAGCCCGGCCAGCGCAGGGGCGCCCGAGTAGATCATGTTGCGCAGCACCTCGGTGGTCATCACCACCACCGGGGCGTCGCCGTTGATGCTGTTGTCGCCGGTCAGCAGGCCGACGTTGTCGGCGCCGTGGCGCCGTGCCAGGTCGGCGAACTTCTGGTTGGACAGCGCCTTGATCGGCGTGGTGTAGAACGCCTTGCCGCCCTCGGCGAGCGCGCGGGCGATGGCGTGCTCGGCCACCACCGTCTTGCCGGCACCGGTGGGCGCGGCGACCAGCACCGACGCCCCCTCGTCGACGGCGGCGACGGCGCGCCGCTGGAAGTCGTCGAGCTCGAAGGGGCGGGTGGCCGCTGCGCCTGCCCCGTCGACGTCGCCAGGGGGCAGACGGTGTGTCACGCCGCGGCCTTCTCCGCTTGGCGCCTGGTGATGATGCTGCCGGCCACGATGGCGATCTCGTAGAAGATGATCATCGGCACGGACAGCATGAGCATGCTGATCGGGTCGCCCGACGGGGTGATGACCGCCACCAGCACCAGGATGCCGACGATGGCGAAGCGTCGCCCCTTGCGCAGCGTGTCGGTCTCGAGCACGCCCGCCATCTGCAGGAAGATCAGCACGATGGGGAACTCGAAGCCGATGCCGAACGCCAGCATCATGTAGGTGATCAGCTGGAAGTACTTGCCCGGGGCGAACGCGGTGACCAGATCGTCGCCGCCGATGTCGACGAGGAACTCGAGCGCCCGCGGCAGCGTGTAGTAGGCGAGGCCGGCGCCGAGGACGAACAGCGTCAGCGCGCTGGCCACGAACGGCACGGCGTAGCGTCGCTCGTGCGGGTACAGCCCGGGCGTGACGAACTTCCAGATCTGCCAGAGGATGACCGGCATGGCGAACGCGATGCCGGTGTAGGCCGAGGTCTTCATGCGGATGGAGAAGCCCTCGAGCGGGTCGATCTGCACGAGCTTGCCGTCGGCGATGCTGTTGTCGGCGGTGGCGATCCGCTCGTACGGGGCCAGCAGGATGTCGAACACCCAGGGGTAGAGGATGAATCCGGCCACCATGCCGACGGCCACCGCCACCACGCAGACGATGAGGCGGTGGCGCAGCTCCGCCAGGTGCTCGACCAGGGTCATGCCGGTCTCGGCTGATGACGGTTGGGCGCTCATCGGTGGCTCCTGGTCGTGCCCTGGCCCCGTGCGGGCCTAGGAGGCCGCACGCTCGTCGCCGAGGGCGTCGTCGCCGCCGTCACGCCGGCCGTCGAGGTCGGCCCCGGCAGGCTCGCCGGGCGACCCGTCGAGCGGTGTCACCACCTCGTCGAGCGCCGCGGCCACGGCGGGCGCCACACCGCCCTCGTCGGGCGACGAGCCGTGCGG
>JAFGPU010000254.1 GCA_016936035.1 Acidimicrobiales bacterium | reverse complement strand
GCCGAGGTGCGGGTGCCGGTCGGCCCCGACGGGCGCGCCGACGTCGCCGCCACCGCCGCCGTCGTCGACGAGCGCACCGCGCTCGTGGTCGGCTCGGCGCCGTGCTACCCGTACGGGGTCGTCGACCCCATCCCCGAGCTGGCGGCGCTGGCGACCGAGCACGGCGCCCTGTGCCACGTCGACGCCTGCCTGGGCGGGTGGCTGCTCCCGTTCCTCGAGCGGCTGGGCGAGGCGATCCCGCCGTGGGACTTCCGGGTCGAGGGCGTCACCTCGCTCTCTGCCGACATCCACAAGTACGGGTGGTGCTTCAAGGGAGCGTCGCTCCTGCTGCACCGCGACGACGCCCTGCTGCAGCTGCAGTACTTCCTCTACGACGGCTGGCCGGGCGGGCTGTACGGATCGGCCACCACCGCGGGCACCCGGCCCGCTGCGCCCATCGCTGCCGCCTGGGCGACCATCAACCACCTGGGCCTCGACGGGTACCTGCGCCTGGCCGACCAGGTGCGCACGGCGGCACGCGCGCTGCGGTCCGGCGTCGAGGCCATCGACGGTCTGCACGTCACCGGCGATCCGGTCCCCGGGGTGATGGAGATCGCCTCCGACGAGCTCGACATGTCGGCGGTGGGCGACGTCATGGACGACCGGGGGTGGCACCTCGATCGCCAGCAGGGCGGTCTGCACGCGATCGTGTCGCCCTCCCACGTCGGCGTCGCCGATGTGTTCCTGTCCGACCTCGCCGAGGCCGTCGCGTCCCACGGCGACAGCCGCGGTGTCGAGGCCCGCTACGGCGGGGTGAGCTGACGCGGTGCCGGCCGCCCCCCGCCCGGGCCCGTTCTCGGGCGCCGTCCTGTGCGGGGGCGCCAGCCGGCGCATGGGACGCGACAAGGCGTTGATCACGATCGACGGGCGCCCGATGGCGCGCCGGGTCGCCGACGCCCTGCTCTCCGCCGGCGCGACGACCGTGGTGGCGGTGGGCGGCGACCTCGACGCCCTGCGCGCGGAGGGGCTGCTCGCCGTGCCCGACGACGCCCCCGGCGCGGGCCCCCTCGCCGGTGTCGTCACGGCGCTCGCCGATCTGCCGGGCGGTTCACCGACCGGTGACGACCCCGCCGACATCGTGTTCGTCGGCGGGTGCGACCTGGTCACGCCGTCGCCGACCGCCATCGCCGCCACGGTGGCGGCGCTCCGGGCCGAGCCCGGGCTCGACGCGGTCGTGCCGGTGGTCGACGGGCGGCGCCAGTGGATGCACGGAGCCTGGCGGCGACGCGCCCGGGCGCCGCTGACGAGCGCGCTGGACGCGGGGGAGCGGGCGGTGCACGCCGCCACTGCTGCCGCCGGTGTGCGCGTCGGCACGGTGGTGCTCGACCCCTCGGCCGTCGCCGACGCGGACACGCCGGCCGACCTGCCGGGCCCCGCGCGCGAAAGCTGAGGTGGCGCTCTCGCCAACCCCGGCCGCGCTCGCTCGTGCGTTCCAGAGCTGTGTCGTGGAGCGGATAGCCTCGTCGCAATGGACGTGCCCCAGATCGACGTCGACGAGCTGGCCCGCCTGCACGCCGAGGGCGCACCCGTCATCGACGTGCGCGAGCACGACGAGTACGCCACCGCGCACGTGCCCGGCGCCTCGCTCGTGCCGCTCGCCACCGTGCCCGACAACCTCGACCGGGTGCCGGCCGACGACACCGTCTACGTCATCTGCGCCGTGGGTGGCCGCAGCCTGCGCGCCGCCGAGTTCTACCGGGCCCGGGGCATCGACGCCGTGAACGTGGCCGGCGGCACCACTGCATGGGTCGAGGCCGGGCATCCGGTGTCGACCGGGATGGAGCCGTAACGGACCGGTCCGGCCTCCCGGCCTATCGCTGGATCGACGACCAGCGAGAGTTCGACGCCTTCCTCGGAGCGGCGGCGTCGACTCCCACGTACGCGCTCGACACCGAGTTCCACCGCGAGCGCACCTACTACGCCCACCTCGCGCTGCTCCAGCTGGCCGCCGGCGACGACATCGTGGTGGTCGACCCGCTCGCCGTGGACGTGGCCCCGCTGCGAGGGCTGCTCGACAGCGACTCGGTGTGCCTCATGCACGCGTCCAGCCAGGACCTCGAGATCCTCGAGCGGTCCTGTGGCACCGTCCCTCGTCACCTCGTCGACACCCAGGTCGCCGCCGGCTTCGTGGGCCTGGGGTCACCGGGCCTCGGCGTGCTGCTGCAACGTCGGCTGGGCGTCAACCTCCCCAAGGCCGACCGGCTCACCGACTGGCTCCGCCGGCCCCTGCGCGAGGAGGCCCGCGTCTACGCGGCCACGGACGTCGCCTACCTCGACCAGCTGTGGGCGTCGTTGCGTGACGAGCTCGAGAAGCGCGGCCGCCTCGCCTGGGCCCTCGACGAGTGCGACGAGATCCGCCGCCGCCACCGAGAGCCCGCCGACCCCGAGTTGGCGTGGTGGCGCATCAAGGAGGCGCGCCGGCTCAAGGGGCGGGCGCGAGGCGTGGCGCAGGAGGTGGCCGCCTGGCGCGAGCGGCGCGCCCGCCACCTCGACCGTCCGGTGCGCCACGTGCTGCCCGACCTCGCGGTCGTCGCCATCGCCGAGCGCCCGCCGCGGTCCCGCAACGACCTGTCCAAGGTGCGGGGGTTGGACGGGCGCCACCTGAAGGCCGGCGCAGCCGAGGATCTGATGTCGGCGGTGAGGTCGGGTGTCGACCTGCCGGAGCGCGAGCTGCGCCTGCCGCCGCGCGACGGCGTCGACTCGACGTTCCGCCCGGCGGTGACGCTCGCCTCGGCCTGGGTCAGCCAGCTGTCCCGCGACGCAGCGCTCGACGCGTCGCTCGTGGCCACCCGGGCCGACATCGAGGGCCTGGTGCGGGGCGACGACAGCTCGCGGCTGCTGTCCGGCTGGCGGGCCGATGTCGCCGGCCTCCCGGTGAAGCGGCTGCTCGAAGGCACGGCGGCGTTGGCGTTCGAGGGCGAGGGGCGGCTGGTGCTCGAAGCCCGGTCGCACCAACCGCCGCCCGGCGTCGACGACGTGCCGTCACCTGGTCCGTCCGGATCCGACGGCTGACCTCGACGCCCGGCCTCAGCGCCGCGACGCCCGACCTGCGTTCATCGTGCGCCGGCAGGCTCGATCAGCACGGCGTGGTCGGCGCGCACGGTACCGGTGAACGGGGCGTCCTCGCCCTGGCCGTCGCTCGACACGAGGACGGTTCCCGCGACGTCGACGGTGGCGGGCTCCGCCCCCATGTTCACGACGACGACCCGGTCGCCGGCGCCGGGGCCCTTGGCGATGCGCCGCCACGCGACCACGTCGTCGGGGGCGTCGACCTCGGCGAAGTCGCCGAGCTGCAGCGCCGGCGAGGCCTTGCGGGCCGCGAGCAGCCGGCGGTACAGGTGGAGGATCGACGTGTCGTCGGCGGCCAGCGCCTCGACGTTGCGCTCGTCGGCCTCGGGCGGCCAGGGCAGCCAGGCCTGGGTGACGCCCCAGCCGTGGTCGGGTGCGCCGGTCCAGGGGATGGGTGCCCGGCATCCGTCGCGACCACCCGGGTCGACGACGTGCCACGGCGGGATGACGGCGTCCTCCAGGCCGAGCTCCTCGCCCGCGTACAGCACCGGCGAACCGCGCAGGCCCAGCAGCAGGAAGAGCGCGGCGCGGGCGCGCGCCTCGCTGCCGTAGCGGCTGCGGTGGCGGACGTTGTCGTGGTTGGACAGCACCCAGGTGGGCCACGCCCCCCGCCCGTCGATGTAGTGGCGGGTGTCGGCGATCTGCTGGCGCCACCGCGGCCCGTTCCACGGCGTGTGGAGCGGCGGGAAGTTGAACGACAGGTGGAGCTCGTCGTCGCGGCCGTAGTACTGGGCGACGCGCCTGGTCGACAGCAGATAGACCTCGCCGAGCAGCAACCGGTCGCCGGGGTAGGAGTCGACCAGCTCGCGCATGCCCCGGATGAGCTCATGGGTCTGGGGGGTGTCGTTCAGCCCCGCCTGGGGGATGCCGGCGAGCTCGGGGGGTGCGTCGGGCAGCTCGGGGTCCTTGCCGATGCCGTGGATCACGTCGACGCGGAAGCCGTCGACGCCGCGGTCGAGCCAGAAGCGCATCACGCCGTGCATGGCCTCGACGACCGCGGGGTTGGCCCAGTTGAGGTCGGGCTGCTGGGGCAGGAAGAGGTGCAGGTACCACTGGCCGGTCGTCTCGTCCCAGGTCCACGCGGGGACCGGGGAGAACGCGGCGATCCAGTTGTTGGGCGGGGTGTCGGGGTCGCCGTCCCGCCAGATGTACCAGTCGCGCTTGGGGTCGTCGCGGCTGGACCGGGCGGCGACGAACCAGGGGTGCTGGTCGGAGGTGTGGTTGGGCACGAGGTCGACGAGCAGGCGGATGCCTCGGTCGTGGCAGGCGGCGAGCAGGTGGTCGAACGTGTCCAGGTCGCCGAAGAGCGGGTCGACGTCGCAGTAATCGGACACGTCGTAGCCGAAGTCGGCCTGGGGCGATGGGTAGAACGGAGAGATCCAGATGGCGTCGACGCCGAGCCACGAGAGGTGGTCGAGGTGGGCCTCGATGCCGGCCAGGTCACCGGTCGGGGTGCCCCGGCTGGACGCGAACGACCGTGGGTAGATCTGGTAGAAGACAGCCGAGCGCCACCAGGGAGCAGTCATGGCGGCCGATCGTAGGACGTGGTGATGGGGCCCGTGGCCTGCAGATCCGCGGCGTCACGGTACGATGTGCGGTCCCCGGTCGGCCTACGAGGTTCGCTTCCTGGCGCGGACGTGCTAGGAAAGGCGTCGTTACGCCCTGAGTGGCACGCCACCGGGGACGATCAGCCGGTCCGGGCGGCGATACACTTCCCCGCCGAACGCAACTACGTGGGAGCTGGCCCGTGAAAAAGGGTCGACATCGACGATTCGAGGAAGCGCGCG
>JAFGPU010000253.1 GCA_016936035.1 Acidimicrobiales bacterium | reverse complement strand
GAACCGGCCCTCGGCCCACGCCGTGGCGGCACGCTGCTGCGAGGCGAGCCCGAAGGCGTCGGTGTCGGCGCGGGTGACGCCCCACTTGTCGGCGATGCGCTCGGCACCCTCGAACTGGGAGGTGAACTCGTACTGGCCGAAGTAGGTCTTGGGGATGGGCACGCCGAGGCCCAGCTTCTTGGACGAGTTCGACCCGATCGGGACCCGCGACATGAGCTCGACCCCGCAGGCGACCGCGACGTCGACCACACCGGACGCCACCAGGCTGGTGGCCAGGTTGGTGGCCTGCTGCGACGAGCCGCACTGGGTGTCGACCGTGGTGGACGCGGTGGTGAGGGGCAGCCCGGCGCTGAGCCAGGCGGTGCGCCCGATGTTGAACGACTGCTCGCCCACCTGGCTGACGCAGCCCGCCACCACCTGGCCCACCTCGGCGGGGTCGACACCCGAGCGGTCGACGAGCTCGCGCAGCACGGTGGCGAGCAGGTCGGCGGGGTGCACCGTGGCCAGGCCACCGTTGCGACGGCCGATGGGCGAACGGACGGCTTCGACGATCACGACCTCGGTCATGCGATCAACCTAGGGGGAGGGGAGCTGCGTTGTCAGGCTGGAGCTGACCCAGGGTCAACGACGTGAGCGGGGACGGATGGCGTCGAGCACGAGGAGGAACACGATGGAACCGAGCAGCGCCACCAGCACGGACCCGAGGTCGAGCTCGTCGAACGCCGTGGAATCGCTGCCCGTGGCCAGCCGGTAGAGGGCACCGCCGACGAAGGCGCCGATGATGCCGACCGCGATGGTGGCGAGGCACCCCCGCTTGCGGGAACCGGTGATGCGACGCGCCAGACCACCGGCGACGAAACCCACCACCAGCCACGCGAGGATGCTCATGGGGACGGCAGGTTAACCCCCGTGCTGCACCCGACCTCACGCGGCGGCGCGCCCCGTGCCCGGTGTGGGAGGACCACCCTTGACCGGGCGGCCGCCCTTGACCGGCCGGCGACTCCTGGCCGGACGGCCCGGCGATGCCGGCGGGTCCGGTGGGTGGGCGTGCCGCCCGGCCCGGAGGGCGGCACGGGCCCGGGCGACGCCCTCGCGCCCGACCTCGCGCGTGTGCTTGTCGAGCCGCCAGGCGTGGTGGCCCTCGATGAGGCTGAGCTGCGCGTTCTGGGTGCTCATGGCCCCAGTATCTGCGGGGGGTGTGACATTTTGGGGGCATTGCGGCCCGGGTGGCGCGAAACCTGCCGAAGGTCCCGCCTCCTGCGGGTCAGACGGGCGCGTCGGGCGCCACCAGCGGCCAGGGGCGCTCGCGCTCGACCACCCGGGCCAGGTCGAGCAGCAGGGCGTCGTCGTGGTGGCGGGTGATGATCTGCATGCCCACCGGCAGGCCGTCCACCGTGCCCGCCGGGACCGAGATGGCGGGGTTGCCGACGATGTTGGCGGGGATGGTCAGGGCGCCGTTGTTCTCGGGGCCGACCCTCTGGTCGCCGACCCGGGTGTTGAGCGCGATCTCGGCCCCGAACGCGACGTCCGGGTTGGTCGCGCAGATGATGAGGTCGACCTGGTCGAAGACGTCGGCCATCCGCTCGTTCGCGTCGGTGCGCTGGGCCTCGCAGGTGGCGGCCAGCTCGAGGTTGTACATCTGGTCGGCCATCTCCATGCCGAAGGCCATCTCGAGCGTCATGTCGTCCTTGCACGCCGGCCACCGGTCGCCGAGGTCCCGGCGGAGCTGCGCCAGGTTCGACATCGCCCACTCGAAGCCGAGCCCGGGTAGGCGCACAGGTGCGTCGACCAGCCGGAGGCCGGCGTCGCGGGCGAGTGCCTCGCCGGCGTCGCGCACGACGGCCTCGACGTCGGGGTGCACGACGGCGCTGCCCAGGTCGGGCGCGATGACCGCCCGGAGACCCTGCAGGTCGCGGGTGCCGAGGTCACGCTCCCACCCGTCGATGCGGGGCAGGCTGTAGGGGTCGCGCGGGTGGTAGCCGGAGCAGACGTCGAACCACCGGGCCACGTCACGCACCGACCGGGCCAGGCAGCCGATCACCACGGTCAGAGGTGCGATCTCGGTGCGGGGGCCGCGGGGGATGCGGCCGGCCGTGCCCTTCATGCCCACCAGGCCGCAGAAGCCCGCGGGGATGCGGATCGACCCGCCACCGTCGCCGCCGGTGGCGATGGGCAGCACCCCGCCCGCCACCGCTGCGGCCGAGCCGCCCGACGAGCCGCCGGCGGTGCGGCCGTGCTGCCACGGGTTGTGGGTCACGCCGTTCAGCCGGTTGATGCTGACGTTGAGCCCCCCGAACTCGCTGGCCGCGGTCTGGCCGACCTTGACGACGCCCGCGGCGTCGAGGCGGCGCACCATCGTGGTGCTCTGGTCGCCGATGCGGTCGGCGAACACCATGCTGGCCTCGGTGTGGGGCCAGCCCTCGACGGGCTCGAGCGCCTTGACGCCGATGGGCACGCCGCCGAAGGGCAGCGAGACGTCGGCGTCGGCCACCGCGGCGCGGGCGCCCTCGGCGTCGACGAAGGGCAGCGCGTTGAGCGTGCTGGACTCGATGGCTCCCAGCACCGCCTCGAGCTCGTCGGACGGCTTGCGCTCGCCCGACCGGAAGGCGTCGACGAGCGAGCAGGCATCTCCGAGCCAGGGTGTGTCGGTCATGGTCGGGCAGTCTGTCGCACCGGAACACGTTCCTGCAGGCCGATCGGTCGCAACGGCTTGTGCGCAGCCGCCGCCGACCAGGTCCCCATGTCGGGAACGACGGCGCTCCCGCCTAGCATCCCGCCGATGGACGCCCGCACCTGGCTCGGACTGGAGCCCACGCACAACCCCATGCGTTGGGTGCTGCCGGTCACCCCGGCCATCTCGACGGTGGGCCCGTTCCTCTTCGGCGGCTGTGCTCTGGGAGCCGCCATCGCCGCGATGGAGGAGACGAGCGGACGGCCCGTCGCGTGGGCGACCGCCCAGTACCTGTCCTACGCCCACCCGCCGTCGGTGCTGGACATCGACGTGACCCTGGCGGCCCAGGGGCGCAGCATCACCCAGGCGCGGGTGGTCGGGCACGTGGCGGACACCGAGATCCTGACCGTGAACGCCGCGCTGGGCGGCCGCGACCTCGACGCGGAGGGCGTGTGGGTCACGAGACCCGAGGTGCCGCCCCCGGACGCGTGCCCGGTGCGGGCGCCCCGCATCCCGGGCACCGAGTCGATCATGGACCGCATCGACGTCCGCCTCGCG
>JAFGPU010000024.1 GCA_016936035.1 Acidimicrobiales bacterium | reverse complement strand
CCCTGCGAAGAAGGCGACCCCCGCCAAGAAGGCCCCGGCCACCGAGCCGGCACCGTCGCCGCAGCCCGCGCCCGAGGAGGCCGCGGGGGCGAGCACGCCGCCCCCATCGCCGGCGCCGGTGGACGAGCGGTCTCCGGGCGGCGAGGCGTCGCCGACCACCGCACCCGATGCCGGCCCCGGCGAGGCGCCGTCCCCCTGAGCCGGGGAATCGACGCCACCCCCGGGCCCGTCGCCGCCCGGCGACGGGCGACCCGGCGGGTCAGCCGATGCCGTGCACCGAGACGATGCCGTCGCCCGCGCGGATGGCGTCCTGCACGTCGGCCGGCACCGAGCGGTCGGTGGCGATGACCTGCAGCGCGGCCTCGCCCCGCTCCGACCGGCCCAGGTGCATGTCGTCGATGTTGACCCCGGCGTCGGACAGCACGCCCGACACGAAGGCGATCATGCCCGGGCGATCGTCGTTGCGCACCACCAGCATGTGCCGAGCCGGCGGCAGGTCGATGGTGTGCCCGTCGAGGACGACGATGCGCGGCTCGCCGCGCAGGCCCACCAGCGTGCCCCCGATGCCGTGGTCGCCGCCGGTGATCGAGATGAGGTTGACGTAGTCGTGGGCGGTGGCGGTGGACGTGTCGCGCACCTCGACGCCCCGCTCCGCCGCGATGCGGGGGGCGTTGACGTACGACACCGGCTCGTCGTTGACGGCGCCGAACACGCCCTTGAGCACGGACAGCGTGAGGATGCGGGTGTCGGAGTCGGCGATCTGGCCGGCGTACTCGATCTCGAGCACCCTGGGCAGCCCTTCTGACAGTGCGGTGAAGATCTCGCCCAGCCGCTCGGCCAGGGGCAGGAAGTGGCGCACGGTCTCGGTCGCCTCGGCCGCGCTCACGTTGACCGCGAACGGCACGAACTCGCCGCCGAGCGCCAGGCCGACCTGCTCGGCGATGGTGTCGCCCGCCTTGTCCTGCGCCTCGCGGGTGCTGGCGCCCAGGTGGGGGGTGACCACGACCGACGGCAGGTCGAACAGCGGCGATTCGGTGGTCGGCTCGACCGTGAACACGTCGAGGGCGGCGCCGCCGACATGGCCGATGCGGATGGCCTCGGCCAGGGCCTCCTCGTCGATGATGCCGCCGCGGGACACGTTGACGATGCGGAGCCCCGGCTTGGCCCGCGCCAGCAGGTCCTTGTCGATGAGGCCGATGGTGTCGGGCGTCTTGGTCACGTGCAGGGTGATGAAGTCGCTGACCTCGACGAGGCGGTCGAGGCTCATCATCTCCACCCCGATCTGCCGGGCGCGCTCGGCGTCGACGAACGGGTCGTACGCCACCAGGCGCATCCCGAAGGCGTGCGCCCGCTGGGCCACGAGCTTGCCGATGCGGCCCAGGCCGACGACGCCGAGCGTCTTGTCGGACAGCTCGACGCCCTCCCACTTGGCCCGCTCCCAGCGCCCGTCCACCAGCGCGGCGTGAGCCTGGGGGATGTTGCGGGCCTGGGCCAGCAGCATGGCCATGGTGTGCTCGGCGGTCGTGAGGACGTTGGACTGCGGGGCGTTGACCACCATCACGCCGCGCTCGGTGGCGGCCTCGACGTCGACGTTGTCGAGGCCGATGCCCGCCCGGCCGACCACCACGAGATCGACGCCGGCCTCGAGGACCGCACGCGTGACCTGCGTCGCCGACCGGATGATCAGTGCGGCTGCGCCGGGCACCACCTCGATGAGCTCGTCGGGCGACAGGCCGAGCCTGACGTCGACGACGTGGCCGGCGTCGCGGAGCCGCTGGAGCCCGCCGTCGGCGATCTTCTCGGTCACGAGGATGCGTGCCATCGCGTGCCAGTGTGGCCGGGGTCGGCGAAGGGTCGCCAAACGGCCCCGGGCGCGAAGCTCGTCGCCCCGCAGGCGCACCTTCGAGCAGGTCATTGACGTTCTGCTAGCCGGACGCGCCGCCGGGACGGGCGCCACGCCACCGGCCCCCGGGGCGCGCCGCGGTCGGGGGCGATCTCACGTCAGAGGCCCGGCGAGCGTTGCGGTGGTGTGGACGACGCGCGCGGCGACGAGACCCTCTGGTGGGACGGTGGGCACCGGGTGCTGCTCCCCTTTCGTGCGCCCCTCGCGCTCGACGAGCTGATCGAGTTCCTCGGTGCCCGGGCGGTGCCGGGGGTCGAGGCGGTGGTCGACGGCGCCTACCACCGCGTGCTCCGCCTGCCCGGCGGCCCGGGCGTCGTGTCGTTGCGGCCCGACGGCCTCTCCGACGCCGGGCGCGGCGACGGAACCGGCGCCAACCGACCCCCCATCGTCTGCCACCTGCGCCTCACCGCCGCCCGCGACGCCCCGGCGGCCGTGGCCGCCTGCCGCCGTGTGCTCGACCTCGACGCCGATCCTGCGGCCGTCGACACGGCGCTCGCCGCCGACCCCCACCTCGCTCCCCTCGTGGCGACCACCCCCGGCCGCCGGGCGCCCGTCCACCCCGAGGCGGACGAGCTGGCGCTACGGGCGGTCCTCGGCCAGCAGGTGTCGCTCGCCGCGGCGCGGCGGCTCGCCGGGCAGCTGACGCAGCTGTGCGGGGAGCCGTTGGCGAACCCGGTCGGCCCGCTGACGACGGCCTTCCCCACGGCGGCCGCCGTCGCCGAGGCCGACCTCGATCGGCTCGGCATGCCCGGCTCCCGTCGCGCCACGTTGCGGGGGCTCGCCGCCGCGCTGGCCGGAGGGGCGATCTCCCTGTCGCCGGACGCCGACCCGGACGAGGTCGAGCGCCGGCTGCTCGACCTGCGGGGCATCGGCCCGTGGACGGCGTCGTACATCCGGATGCGAGGGCTCGGCGATCCCGACGTGGTGCTGACGACCGACCTCGGCGTGCGCCACGCGCTCGACCGGCTGGGCATGAGCCGGGTCGACCCCCGGCGCCTCCGCCGGCGCTGGAGCCCCGTGGGCTCCTACGCCGTGCACCACCTGTGGGCGAGCCTGCCGTCGCCCGAGCCGTCCCGGAACCGGGGAGACCGGAGAGACCGGAGAGACCGGAGAGACCGGTGACCAGGCCCGGCTCAGAGGTGCTCGACCGCGACGGGCTCGATGCCCTCCTCGGGCGGGAGGGCGAACCCGAAGACCTGGGCGTAGAACGACAGCTCGGCCTCGAGCGCTCGGCGGATGTTGGGCGCCTGCCGGAACCCGTGCTGCTCGCCCTCGAACGGGACGTAGGCCACCGGCACCTGCTTGGCCCGCAGGGCCTCGACGATCATCTCGGCCTGGTTGGGGGGCACGACCTCGTCCTCGAGTCCCTGGAGCACGATGAGCGGCCGGTCGAGCCCGTCGACGTGGTGGATGGGCGATCGTGCCTCGTACAGGTCGCGCCGCTCCGGATACGGCCCGATGAGCCCGTCGAGGTAGCGGCTCTCGAACTTGTGCGTCTCGGTGGCCAGCGCCGCGAGGTCGGCCACGCCGAAGTGGCTGGCCCCGGCGGCGAACGTCGAGCGGAACGCCA
Source organism: Acidimicrobiales bacterium (assembly GCA_016936035.1). Lineage (GTDB taxonomy): Bacteria > Actinomycetota > Acidimicrobiia > Acidimicrobiales > VFJN01 > ZC4RG19. The sequence continues at coordinate 244 of JAFGPU010000024.1, read as the reverse complement.
GGGCGGCCAGCGTCGTGTAGCCCCCGGCCGAGCCGCCCCGGATGCACAGCCGGGCGGGATCGACGCGCCCCTGGTCGCCCAGCCACCGGGCGGCGGCCTCGCAGTCGTCGAGGTCGACGACCCCCCAGTTGCCGCGCAACTGGTTGCGGTAGGCACGCCCGTAGCCGGTCGAGCCCCCGTAGTTGACGTCGACCACGGCGAAGCCCCGGCTCGTCCAGTACTGCGTGCCCAGCTGCAGCATGGG
>JAFGPU010000252.1 GCA_016936035.1 Acidimicrobiales bacterium | reverse complement strand
GCGGGTCTCGACCTGGCGCTCGACGTCGGACCGGGCGCCGGCCTGGCGGCGGTAGGCCGCGACCGCCTCGGCCGGCGTCGCGTGGCCGCCCGTCCAGGCCGTGCGGCTGGCGGCGGGGACGTCGTCGGGCCACGCCGCGGCCGTGAGCTCGTCGACCAGGGGGTGCTCGGGGGCCAGCACCATGTACGTGGCGCCGAAGAGGGTGTCGGGACGCGTCGTGAACACGTCGATGCCGGGCCCCGCCGACCCGTCGGCGACGACGGTGGGGAACGTCACCCGGGCGCCCTCGGAGCGGCCGATCCAGTTGCGCTGCTGCAGCTTGATGGGCTCGGGCCAGTCGAGCAGGTCGAGGTCGCGGAGCAACCGGTCGGCGTACGCCGTGATGCGCATCATCCACTGCCGCAGCGGCCGGCGGAACACCGGGAAGTTGCCCCGCTCGCTGCGGCCCTCGGCGGTGACCTCCTCGTTGGCCAGCACGGTGCCCAGACCCGGGCACCAGTTCACCGGTGCCTCGTGCGCGTACGCCAGGCGGTGGTTGTCGATGACCACCCGGCGCTCGGAGGGTGACAGCTCGGACCACGGGCGCCCGGTCGGGTTGGTGCCCTCGCCCGGCTCGCGGGTGCCGGCGTCGAGCTCGGCGATCAGCTCGTCGACGGGACGGGCGCGATCGGCATCGGTGTCGTACCAGGCGTTGAAGATCTGCAGGAAGATCCACTGGGTCCACCGGTAGTAGCCCTCGTCGATCGTGGCGATCGACCGGCGCGGGTCGTGCCCCAGGCCCAGCCGCCGCAGCTGGCGGCGCATGTTCGCGATGTTGGCCTCGGTGGTGGTGCGCGGGTGCTGGCCGGTCTGCACGGCGTACTGCTCGGCAGGCAGGCCGAACGCGTCGTAGCCCATGGCGTGGACGACGTTGTGGCCGGTCATGCGCTGGTACCGGGCGTAGACGTCGGTGCCGATGTAGCCGAGGGGGTGGCCGACGTGCAGCCCGGTGCCGCTGGGGTAGGGGAACATGTCGAGCACGTACAGCTTGGGCAGGCCGGCGACCTTGTCGAACCCGGCGCTCAGGTCGCCGACGGGGTTGGGGGTCAGGAAGGTGCCCTCGCGCTCCCACCGGTCCTGCCATGCCGTCTCGATCTGCTCGGCGAGCGCGGCCGTGTAGCGGTGCGGAGGTGCCTCGGACCGGGGCGCTGAGGTGCTCGACGACGTGGGCTCGGCCATGACCGGGAAGGGTACCGGGCGCTCCGCGCTGCCCTGGAAGTCGGTATCGGTGCACGTCGGAGCACGAGACATCGGTCACAGCGGGAAGTCGATGTGTAACCCGCCTCGGGATGGGCAGGTCGGACCGGTGATGCCCTCACTCCTCCAACGCCTCGAGCGCGCCGCGGCGCGCGACACCGCCGTCACGTTCGTGGTCGGTGGTGGTGAAGACGTCGTCCCGTGGCGCGAGTTGCACGCCCAGGCCAAGGGTTACGCGGCTGCGCTCCAGGCGCGGGGTGTCCGCCCCGGCGACCACGTCGCGCTGCTGTCGCCGACCACCCGCGAGCTGGTGACCGCCATCCAGGCCACCTGGCTCGTCGGCGCCACCATCGTGGTGCTGCCCCTCCCGATGCGACTGTCGTCGATCGAGGAGTTCGTCGCGCAGACCCGCCAGCGCATCCACAACGCCGACACCAAGATCTGCGTGGTCGACCCGGAGCTGGCGGCGTTCGTCAGCCCCGAGCCCGGCGACCCGCCGATGATCGGCTTCGACGACCTGGCCACCGGCGACCCCGCTGCGTGGGTCCGCCCGGCCGACGACCCCGAGCGGCTCGTCATCCTGCAGTTCACCAGCGGGTCGACCTCCGACCCGAAGGGGGTGATGCTGCCCGACCGGGTGCTGCGGGCCAACCTCGACGCCATCGCCGAGGCGGCGCAGCTCGACGTCGACGACGACGTCGTCGTCTCGTGGCTGCCGCTGTACCACGACATGGGGCTCGTCGGCATCCTGACGTTGACGATGACCACCGGCACGACGCTCGTGCTCGGCGCACCGCAGGACTTCACCGCCCGGCCCGCCCGCTGGATGGAGTGGCTGTCGACCTACGGTGGCACCGCCACCGCCGGCCCCAACTTCAGCTACGTCCTCGCCACCCGGGCCCTCAACCGCGCCGACGGCCTCGACCTCTCGCGGCTGCGCATCGCCCTCAACGGTGCCGAGCCGATCGACCCCGACCAGGTCGAGGCCTTCGTCGAGGCCGGCCGGCGCCACGGGCTCCTGCCCGGCGCCGTGTTCCCCGCGTTCGGCATGGCCGAGGTGGCCATCGCCGGCGCGTTCCCCGAGCCGATGGGCGGCATGCAGACCGACTGCGTCGATCGCCGCGTCCTCGAGACCGAGCGCTACGCGGCGCCCGTCCGGCCCGGCACCGCCGGCAGCCGCCGGCTGCCGCTGCTCGGACGGGCCGTGCCGGGACTCGAGATCCGCATCGTCGATCCGGAGACCGGCGCGCCCCTGCGCGACCGCGAGGTGGGCGAGCTCGAGATCAGCGGCACCTCCGTGACGCCCGGCTACTACAAGCGTCCCGACGCCAACGCCGAGCTGTTCCACGACGGGTGGCTGCGCACCGGCGACCTCGCGTACACGCTCGACGGCCGCCTGGTGATGTGCGGGCGCATCAAGGACGTCATCATCGTGGGCGGCCGCAACGTCTTCCCGGAGGACGTCGAGCGGGCCGTGGGCGAGCTCGACGGCGTCCGGGCCGGCAACGTCATCGCCTTCGGCGTCGAGGGCGACCGGGGGCGCGAGACGCTGGTCGTCGTGGCCGAGTCCAAGGCCGACGACCTGAGCGTCGTGCGCAAGGTCGTGGCGGAACGCGTGCGCGAGGTCGTCGGCGTTCCGGCGAAGGACATCGTGCTCGTCGCTCCCGGCACCCTGCCGAAGACGAGCTCGGGGAAGCTGCAGCGCTCGCTGTGCAAGCGGCGCTACGACGACGGCCAGCTCGCCCTGGTCGACGCCTGAGGTCGCGCGCCCGCCGGGTCGGGCTCCCCGGCCGCGCCGCCGTCGCGCTCGCCGAGGGGCTCCCGGCCGCGTCGGGTCAGCCGGCCTTGAGGTCGGCGATCACCCGGTCCCACTGGGCGTCGTCGCTGTCGTAGGGGGTGTAGAAGCTGAGGCGGTCGAGCACGTCGCCCCAGCGGGCCCGCAGGCCGGCGGCGACCTCGTCGAGCGGTGCGACGACGGCGAACGCCTCGAGGATCTCGTCGTCGACGAGGGTGCCCATCTCGTCCCACCGCCCCTCCTTGGACATGCGGTTGAGCTCGTCCTGGAGGTCGCCCCAGCCGTGCAGGTCCAGCACCTTGCGGTAGGCCGGCGTCGACCCGTAGAAGGCGATCTGGGCCCGGACGCCCTTGGCGGCCTCGGCCATCTCGGCCTCGTCCCGACCGGTGACCACGAACATCGGGCCCGAGAGCTCGAAGCCCTCCATGGTCTTGCCGGCCTTCGCCCGCCCCTTCTCGAGGGCCGGCAGGGTGACCTCGTCGAGGTAGCGCCGGGTGGTGAACCCGTGGCAGATGAACCCGTCGGCCACCTCGCCCGCCACCTCGGTCATGAGCTCGCCCACCCCCGCGAGGAAGATGCGGGCGTCGCCGTAGGGGTTGGGCCCCGGGTTGAAGAACGGGGTCATCAGCGTGTGCGTGTAGAAGTCGCCGCGGAAGTCGAGCTTGGTGCCGTCGTTCCAGCACGCCCAGATCGCCCGGATGGCCAGGATCATCTCGCGCATGCGGGCCGCGGGGTGCGACCACGGCATCGAGAACCGGCGGGTGATGTGGGCCTTGATCTGGCTGCCGAGCCCGAGGATGAAGCGACCGTGCGACGCCGACTGCAGATCCCACGCGGTCTGCGCCAGCGTCATGGGGCTGCGCGCGAACGCCACGGCGATGCCCGTGGCCAGATCGAGCCGCTCGGTCTGCTGGGCGGCGAGGAGCAGCGGCAGGAACGGGTCGTGGCTGGTCTCGGGCACCCAGATGCCGTCGTAGCCGCGCTGCTCCTGGGCGGCGGCGGCCGCCGTCGCCTCGTCGAGCCCACCTCGTATGCCCCCGTCGATCTTCATGCCGGCAACCTAGCCTCCCCCTTGACCCGCCGGTCAAGGGGCGCACCGTCGGTGCCGGTCAGTCGTTGCGCTGGTCGCGGAGGAACTCCTCGAGCTCGGCGACCAGCTCGTCGCCCGTGGGCAGGTCGGACAGCCCGATGGGCGTCGCCGGCGGTTCGGCCTGCTCCCACGCCGCCTCCAGTTGCCGCAGCATGGCCACGTGCTCGGGGTTCTGGGCGATGAGCTCGTCCAGGCGGGCGCGGGTGGCATCGGCCTGCGTCGACAGGTCGCCGAGCGGGAGCGCCAGGTCGCCGACCAGGCTGAGACCCTCGATCAGCGCGACGCTGCCCGCCGGGAACGGCATGTTCGCCGGGACGTAGTGGGGGATCTGGGCCCAGAGCCCCACCGCCGGGATGCCCCGCTCGTCGCAGCCCTGCTCGATGGCCGCCTGGACGCCCCCCGGGAAGTCGAGCGACGACCGGAGGAACGTGCCCTCCGCCAGGCGAGGTGTCGAGGCGGTGCACGCGACCCGCGGCGACCGGGTGTGGGGCGCGGCGAACGGGTAGGCGCCGAGGCCGACGCACAGGCGTGCCCCGAAGTCGAGGGCCAGGGTCACGACCTCGTCGGTGAAGCGGTGCCACAGCCGATCGGGCTCGGCGCCCACCAGGAACAGCATCTCGTTTCCATCGCCGTCGATGGCGGCCCGTAGCTCGATGTCGGGCCAGGTGAGCCCGCGCAGCACGCCGTCGGACAGGTGGGCGACCGGTCGGCGCGCCCGGTAGTCGAGCAGCTCGTCGGTGGAGAACCTGGCCACCGTGACCGTGTCGAGCTTGTCGCTCAGCACCTCGGCGGCCGTGGCGGCGGCGAGACCGGCGTCGATCCACCCGTCGAGCGCGAGCACGAGCACCGGCTCGTCGAGGTCGGGTTGTTCGATCAGCTCGTACAGCGCCATCTGGATCTCTCGTCAGGAGGGGACGGGGGGAACCTGGTCGGCCGGTAGGCCGTCGATCGTCGCGCGGGCGGCGTCCGCCAGTATCTCGACCTGCGCGGCGAACCCCTCGAACCCGGACGATTCGCCCATCACGCCGCCCTTGTAGCGGGCGTAGACGCCCTCGAGGATGCACGCGAGCTTCCAGTAGCCGAAGGCCACGTAGTAGTCGACGTCTGACACGTCACGCCCGGACGCGGCCGCGTAGCGCTCGACGAGCTGGGCGCGCGACGGGAAGCCCTCCAGTGTGGTGGAGGCGTCGAGCAGCGCGGGGTGGGGGTCGTCGCGGTCGGTCCAGTAGACGAGCAGCAGCCCGACGTCCGCGAGCGGATCGCCGAGCGTGCACAGCTCCCAGTCGAGGACGGCGGCGATGGTGCCGTCGG
>JAFGPU010000251.1 GCA_016936035.1 Acidimicrobiales bacterium | reverse complement strand
CTCGCGGTGCTGCTCGACGCCGCCACCGCCGAGCCCCGGGGCACGGTCGACGCCGACGGGCTCTGGCACCTGCTGCTCGCGCACGTCACCCGGCGGTGGGCGGCCGTGGTCGGCGTGCCGCCCGACGGCCGCACCGTCATCGACGGCGCCCCCGCCCGCCAGCTCGCCCAGGCGCTCGAGCGCGAGACCGAACGGCTACGGGAAGAGGTCGGCGTCGACGTCGACCTCAAGGCCGGGGCCCCGGTCGACGGCGAGACCGACGGCCGCGTCGCGGTGCTGGTGGCCGTCCTCGAGCTGCTCGGCGTGCTCGCCACGTCCGCGCAGCGGGTCACCGTCGAGGTGGGCGACCACCTCGTGATCACCGGCGACGGGTGGATCGACCCCTACGGCGAGCTCGACGCGGTCTACGAGCAGGTCGTGGCGGCGGGTGTGGCCCTCGAGCCGCTGGATGTGACCGACGAGCGGGTCCGACTCGTCCTGCGCCACAGCGACGCCTGACGCGGCGGCCCCCCGCCACCTGACTAGGGCGCGTCCTTCTCGTAGGGGAAGCCCAGGTCGGGAGCGGTCACCAGCGCCCGCAGCTCGATGCCCGCATCGGCGGCCAGCGCGGCGACCGTGCCGCCCCGGTCGACCACGGGGACGAGCAGCACCGGCTCGGCACCGCACGCCCGCACGACCTCGGCGGCTTCGAGCATCGACACGCCCCGGGTGACGGCGTCCTCGGTGATGGCCACCCGGTCGCCCGGATCGAGGGCGCCGGCCACGCGACCGCCCCCGCCGTGGTCCTTGGCCTCCTTGCGCACGCTGAACGCCTTGAGCGGGCGCCCGCGGGTGGCGGCGATGCCGGCCGTGGCGAAGGCGGCGGCGTCGGCGCCCATCGTCAGGCCGCCGAGGGCGGTGACGTCGTCGGGCAGCACGGCCAGCAGGGCGTCGGCCACGAGCAGCATGCCGTCGGGCCGGCAGGTCGTCTGCTTGGCGTCGATGAACCACCCGCTGCGCTTGCCCGACTTGAGCACGAAGTCGCCCCGGCGCACCGAGTGGCGCAGCAGGTGGTCGACCAGGGCCTGGTTCGTGGTCGTGGCGGGCGTCACCGCAGGTGCACCTCGCGTCCCTCGCCCACGCCGGTGGTCAGCCGGCCGACCTCGACCGCGGCCTGGCCGGCGCCGTGCAGCACCGCGAGCGCTCGGGACACGTCGTCGGGAGGCACGACCACCACCATGCCCAGGCCCAGGTTGAACACCCGGGCCATCTCGTCGTCGCTGACCTCGCCGTGCCGCTGGATCTCGGTGAACACCCGGGGAACCTCCCAGGCCGAGCGCTCGAGCTGCGCATCGACGCCGGCGGGCAGGACGCGGGGCACGTTGCCGACGATGCCGCCCCCGGTGATGTGGGCGACGGCCCGGACGTCGACGTCACCCAACAGCCGGGCCACGGCCGGGGCGTAGATGACCGAGGGCCGCAGCAGCTCGTCGGCGACGCTGTGCCCGGCGAACAGCTCGTCGTCGAGGGCGAGCCCGGCCCGCTCGAACAGCACCCGGCGGGCGAGCGAGTAGCCGTTCGACCGCAGGCCGGGCGAGGGCAGGCCGATGAGCACGTCGCCGGCCCGGGCCGCGTCGCCGGTGATGATGCGGTCGCGCTCGGCGACGCCCACCACGAAGCCCACGAGGTCGAACTCGCCGGGCTCCATGGCGCCGGGGTGCTCGGCCATCTCGCCGCCAACCAGCGCGCACCCGGCCTGGCGGCACCCCTCGACGACGCCGGTGACGAGGGCGTCGATCTGCTCGGGGTCGAGGGCGCCGACCGAGATGTAGTCGAGGAAGAAGAGCGGCTCGGCGCCCTGGCAGACGATGTCGTCCACGCACATGGCCACCAGGTCGATGCCGATGGTGTCGTAGCGCCCCGCCGCCCGGGCCACCATCGCCTTGGTGCCCACACCGTCGGTCGACGACACCAGCACCGGCTGCTCGTAGCCGGCCGGCAGCGAGACGAGGCCGCCGAAGCCGCCGATGTCGCCCAGCACCTCGGGCCGGTAGGTCGAGCGCACCTTGGCCTTGATGCGGTCGACCGCGGCCTCGCCGGCCGCGATGTCGACGCCCGACCCGCTGTAGGTCTCGCCCATCAGGTCGCGGTGCCGTCGAGGGCCGGTTGGACGATGTCCTCGCTCGCCGGCATCTCGTTGGCTTCCAGCACGTGCTTGCGCAGCGTGAGCGGCACCTCGACCGGGTAGCGCCCGGTGAAGCAGGCGTCGCAGAACCCGGCCTGGGGGGCGCCGGTGGCGGCGACGAGCCGGTCGAGCTCGAGGTAGGCGAGGCTGTCGGCGTCGAGGTACTCGCGGATGTGGTCGACCTCGAGGTTGTGGGCGATCAGCTCGCTGCGGTCGCCGGTGTCGATGCCGTAGAAGCACGACCACGTCACCGGCGGCGAGGTGATGCGCAGGTGCACCTCGCGCGCGCCGGCCTCGCGCAGCATGCGCACGAGCTGCCGCTGCGTGGTGCCCCGGACGATCGAGTCGTCGACGACGATCAGCCGCTTGCCCTGGATGTTCTCGCGCAGCGGGTTGAGCTTCATGCGCACCGCCCGGGCCCGCAGCTCCTGGTTGGGGGCGATGAAGCTGCGGCCGATGTAGCGGTTCTTGACCAGGCCCTGGCCGTACGGGATGCCGCTGGCCCGGGCGAAGCCCTCGGCCGCCGGCACACCCGACTCGGGCACGCCCATCACCATGTCGGCGTCGACCGGCGCCTGCTCGGCCAGCTGCTCACCCATGCGGATGCGGGCCTGGTGGACGCTGCGGCCGTAGAGGCGGCTGTCGGGCCGGGCGAAGTAGACGAACTCGAACAGGCACAGGTGGGGGTCGACCACCTCGGCGGCGAAGGGGTGGAGCGAGCGCACGCCGCCGTCGTCGATGACCACCATCTCGCCGGGCTCGAGCTCGCGCACGAACTGGGCGCCCACGATGTCGAGCGCCGGCGTCTCCGACGCCAGCACCCACCCCCCGTCGAGGCGGCCCAGGCACAGAGGGCGGAACCCCTGGGGGTCGCGCACGCCGATGGCCCGGGTCTCGTCCATGAGCACGAGCGAGAACGCCCCCTCGATGCGGGGCACGACCGCGGCGACGGCGCGCTCGAGGCGGTCGTCGGCGTCGGCTCCGGCGGCGTCGGGTCCAGCGACCTCGGCGGCGAGGACGTCGACCGCGGCATCGGCCTCGACCGGGGCCAGCTCGGCGGCGATGAGCTCGGCCACCAGGTCGCTGTCGGTGGTGACCGTGCCCTCGAGCATGCCCGCCTCCTTGGCGAGCGCCTCGGTGTTGACCAGGTTGCCGTTGTGACCCAGGGCGAACATGTGCTCGCCCACCGACCGGTAGGCGGGCTGGGCGTTGCGCCACGTCGACGAGCCCGTGGTCGAGTAGCGGCAGTGCCCGATGGCGAGGTGCCCGACCAGGCCGGCCAGGGTGCGGTCGTCGAACACGCTGGCGACCAGGCCCTGGTCCTTGACGACGGTGAGCTGGTCGCCGTCGCTGACCGCCATGCCGGCCGCCTCCTGCCCCCGGTGCTGGAGGGCGAAGAGGCCGAGGTACGTCAGGTGGGCGACCGACTGGCCCGGGGCGTGGACGGCGAAGACGCCGCACGCCTCCTTGGGATGGTCGGTGTCGCCGTCGTCGGCAGCCTCCGGCCCGGAGTCACGCGCGTCGATCACGAGGCACAGTCTGCCGCGATCGACCCCCGATGAGGCGAACCCGGGATCACCGATGCCGGTGTTGCATCGGACACACCCCCGGCCGTCACGTACGCTCCCCTCCGATGGCGCTCGACCTGCGATCCCCCACGATCCGCAAGCTGCTCAAGTACTCGACGGCCTCGGTGGTCGGTGTGGGTGTCGGGCAGCCGGTGCTGTGGATCTGCTTCGGCCCGCTGGGCTGGTCGGCGGTGCCCGCGAACCTGGCGTCCGTGTCGGCGGGGGCGGTGCCCAACTACCTGATCAACCGCCGCTGGACGTGGCACCAGACGGGCAAGAACCGGCTGTGGGGCGAGGTCGTGCCGTTCTGGGTGATGTCGGCGCTGGGCATGCTGCTGTCGCTGTGGGCGGTGTCGTACGCCGAGCGGCGGTGGGACACCACCTTCGCGGTGGCCGTGGCCCAGCTCACCGGTTTCGGCGTGCTGTGGCTGGCCAAGTTCGTGGTCCTCGACAAGGTCATGTGGAAGATCGTCCACGACCTGCAGCCCGACGTGGCCATCGACGAGGCCGAGGCCGGGCTGGTCGGTGCGCTGTCGCTCGACGGTACCGACGACGAGCCCCCGACCCCCGACCACGACGGTCCGGCCGCCCGCAACGGCCGCGGCTCCACGCCCTCCCGCCGCCGCTGACCCGCGCACCCCGGCCGGCGCGTCGGACGTCCTGGCGCCGCTGACCCGCGTGCTCGAGCGCCCTTCCCGGCGCCGCTGACTCGGGTCAGCCCTGGCTGGTGCCGTGGCCCAGCAGGCTGGGCAGGGCCCCGCGCCAGGCAGCGACCACGTGGTCGACGGCGAGGTCGACGTCGGCGCCACCGGCCAGACCCTCGACGGTGAGGCGGTCGCCACCCGCCTCGCCGAGGAACGTTGCCGGCACGCCGGCGGCCACGTGGCGCCGGTGCACCTCGCCGACGGCGGCCGGGTCGAGCGACAGCACGAAGCGGCTGGGCGACTCGCCGAACAGCCAGCGGTGGCCGGCGCCGTCGGGCGCCCGCACGGT
>JAFGPU010000250.1 GCA_016936035.1 Acidimicrobiales bacterium | reverse complement strand
GCTACGAGCCGACTGGGTACCCCCACCCTCAGCCGGCGGTCGGGGACAGCTGCCGTCAGGCGGAGTGGTCGGCGAAACCGTGGGCCAGGCTGGCAACCGAGTTCGGATGGCCACGACCGCGTGTGTCGCCACCGGTGGGTGGCGGCGGCCGTCGCTGAGTCCGCGCTGAATCACCCGTAGCCGGTGGCGACCGCGGCATCACCGCCGTCGACGCGGGTCTGTCTCGTGTTTCTCGCTGGCGCGTGTCGAGAACGGCGGGCCGGCTCCGACTCAGGGGTGTCGGCGGCCGAGGGGCCGCCCCGATGAGGAGGAGCACAACGATGACCAAGGTCACTGCTCAGATGTCCGTGTCCCTCGACGGGTTCTACGCCGGGCCGCGGGACACAAGGGATCCCAAGGACATGAGCGGTTGGATGCAGGGTCCGGAAGCGCCCGGCTTCTTTCGGGTCACCCGGTGGGCCGTCGACGCCATGGCCTGGCGGGAGCGCCAGGGCTTCGCTGGCGGCGAGCGGTCGATCAACTCCGAGATCATCGAGCAGACGTTCGCGGCGGCCGGCGCCTATGTCATGGGCCGGCGCATGTTCGACGCCGGCGAGATCCCCTGGGGTGACGACCCGCCCTTCCGGGCCCCGGTGTTCGTTGTCACCCATCGCCCCCGGGAGGTGCTCGAGCGCCAGGGTGGCACGTCGTTCACGTTTGTCACCGACGGCATCGAGCGGGCGCTCGAGCTGGCCAGGCAGGCCGCCGGCGGCAAGGACGTGGCGGTGGCCGGCGGCGGGGAGCTGCTGCGCCAGGTGCTGGCCGCCGGGCTGCTCGACCAGCTCGAGCTGCACATCGTCCCAGTGCTGCTAGGTGACGGCCAGCGTCTGTTCGATCCCAGCCTCGGCCTCGGCCCCAGCGAGGGCATCGAGCTCGTCCCGACCCGGGTGATCGAGACGCCCGAGCTCACCCACATCCGCTACACCTTCACCGGGCGCTCGAAGCTGGCGCTCGACGACCGGGGCGCCAGCGGCGACCTGGTCGGACCCGCCCAGCCGGGGCAGTGAGGAGGAGCGACGCGTGAAGTACATGCTGTTGATCTACGGCAACGAGGAAGCCTTCAGCTCGGTCGGCCCGGAGACCTTCGCCGAGATCGTGCGTGAGACCGACACTCTCAACCAGGAGCTGTTCGAGTCGGGCGAGCTCGTCGGCGCCTACGGCGTGGCCGACCAGGTGAACGCCAAGGTGGTCCGAGTCACCGCCAGCGCTCCGGTGGTGACCGACGGCCCCTACGCCGAGGCCAAGGAGTACCTGGGCAGCTTCACGATCGTGGACTGCGACAGCCTGGAGCGGGCCTTGGAGATCGCGGCGCGCAACCCGGCCGCGAGGTACTGGGGCGTCGAGGTCCGGCCCCTCATGCACGAGGCCAACGTGGAGCCGTGACCGACTGGCGGGCCGTCCGGCGGCTCGTCCCAGAGGTGCTCAGTGCGCTCGTGCGGCGCCACGGCCACTTCGACGCCTGCGAGGACGCCGTCCAGGAGGCGTTGCTGGCGGCCGCCGCCCAGTGGCCGGTGCAGGGATGGCCGGACAACCCGAAGGCCTGGCTGGTGACGGTGGCCTCGCGCCGCCTCACCGACCAGCTGCGCAGCAACGCGGCCCGCCGCCGGCGGGAGGAGGCCGAAGCCGCCCGTACCCCGCCCCCGCTCGACGGCGCCGACTTCGGCGATGCCGGCTCACCGCCTGCCAGGGATGACACCCTCACGCTGCTGTTCCTGTGCTGCCACCCGGCCCTGTCGCCCGCGTCGCAGGTCGCGCTGACCCTGCGGGCCGTCGGCGGCCTGTCGACCGCCGAGATCGCCGGGGCCTTCCTCGTCCCAGAGGCGACCATGGCCCAACGCATCAGCCGGGCCAAGCAGCGCATCAAGGCAGCCGGAGCGACCTTCGAGCTGCCACCGCGGGCCGAGCATGCGCGGCGGCTCGGCGTCGTGGTCCACGTGCTCTACCTCATCTTCAACGAGGGCTACACGGCCACCTCGGGGACGCAGCTGGTGCGAGCCGAGTTGACCGCCGAGGCCATCCGGCTGGCTCGCCAGCTCCACCGGGTGGTGCCCGGCAACAGTGAGGTGGCCGGGCTCCTGGCCCTCATGCTGTTGACCGACGCCCGCCGCCCCGCCCGCACCGCCCCGGACGGGTCGCTGGTGCCGCTCAGCGACCAGGACCGGACGCTCTGGAACGCGGATGCCATCGCCGAAGGCGTGGCCCTCGTGACTCGCGCCCTGTCGACGGGCCCGCTCGGCCCGTACCAGCTGCAGGCCGCCATCGCTGCCGTCCACGACGAGGCACCAACCGCCGAAGCCACCGACTGGCCTCAGATCCTGGCCCTCTACGCGCTGCTGGAGCGCGTGGCACCCAACCCGATGGCGACGCTCAACCGAGCGGTGGCGCTGGCAATGGTCCAAGGGCCAGCGGCCGGGCTCGCCGTGCTCGACACCCTGTCGACCGACGACCGCATCGCCGCGTCCCACCACCTCCTGTCCGTACGAGCCCACCTGCTGGAGATGGCCGGCGACCACGACGCGGCCCGCGCCGGCTACCGCGAGGCCGCCCGACGCACCACCAGCGAACCCGAGAGACGCCACCTCCTCACCCGCGCCGCGCGGCTGGGCTGACCGACCGCCGAGACGACGGCTCTACTCCTTCCATTCGGGCGTCCGAGCCGGTGCTGGACACCGTCATCGACCCGGCGATAGGGGACGTGTGGTGAATGACGTCGGGCGCTGGGCGGTGAGCGGCGTACGGTCGGGGTGTGGGTGGATCCAGGGCGGCGGGTTATCTGGCGCGGTGGGAACTCGATGGTGTCGGCGGCGTGGTC
>JAFGPU010000249.1 GCA_016936035.1 Acidimicrobiales bacterium | reverse complement strand
CGGCCCGGCGTTGCGGATCAGGTCCCACATCTTCGGCGCGAGGTCGAAGCGGTAGTTCGACGCGATGCCGTCCCCAGCCATGCCCTCCACAAGGCCCGGCACCGCGTCGAAGTCCAGTTGGATGCCGGGGGCGACGACGAGGACGTCGTAGCCGATCCGGCGGCCGGAGGTGGTGACGACGGTGTCGAGCTCGGGCTCGACCGCCGTGACGGCCTCCTGGATCCAGTCCACGCCCCGGGGCATCACCTTGGCCGTGGGCCTGACAGTCGAGCGGGCGTCGACCTGCCCTCCGCCCACCAGCGTCCAGAGCGGCTGGTAGTAGTGCACCGGGGACGGTTCGATCACCTGCACCCGTTGCGCGCCCTGCCGACGCAGCCTGGCGGCGACGGTGATGCCTGCCGTGCCGCCGCCGATCACGACGATTCGTTGCGACCTGGTCTGCACCATCGTGGCGCCCTCCCGAATCATTCGGATGTACGGACAATAGCGGTCTCGTCCACCGTCGCGTCAAAGCGTGGCACGACGCGCAGGTGTTGGCGAGGGGCCAGGCCCTACGCCGTGGTGCTGAGGGCGCTCACGTACCCCACGAAGCCCTCGACCGTCGCGATGCGGGGGTAGTCGCGCTCAGGGATCTCGATGCCGGTCTCGTCGTAGAGCGCGTTGACGAGGTTGAGGAAGTCCATCGAGTCGAGCTCGGCCTCCTCCTGCAGGGGGGCGCCCGGGTCGACCGTGTCGAGGTCGACCTCGGGGGCGATCCCGCGGAGCAGCCGGGCGAGCAGGGTGCGGGTCTCGTCGGCGTTCACAGATCCTCCGGACTCTGGAGCAGGTGGTCGAGCGCGTTCAGGAAGCGGGCACCGACGAGACCGTCGGAGACGCGGTGGTCGGCGGCCAGCGTGGCCCGCACCGTGGGACGCACGCCCAGCATGCCCTGGCTGGCCCACGGCTGGTCGGTGACCCGGCCGAAGCCCACGAGTGCCACCTGGGGGGCGTAGATGACGCCGTGCACCTCCTCGACCCCCTGCTCGCCGAGGTTCGTCACGGTGAGCGTTGGGTCGGACATCTCCGAGCTGCGCAGTCGCCCGGCGCGGGCCCGGCCGACGAGGTCGCGCAGCGCGGACATGAGCTCGTCCAGGGTGAGCCGGTCGGCATCGTGCAGCGCGGGAGCGATCAGGCCGCCACCCCGCAGCGCCACCGCCACCCCGAGGTGGACCGCCGGTGCAGCCTGGAAGGCGTCGTCGACCCAGAACCCGTTGACCGCTGGCACCTCGATCGCCGCCCGCGCGGTGGCCTTGAGCAGCAGCGCTCCCGGCAGCAACCGCTCCGCGACGGAGCGACGCTCGTTGGCGGCGGTGAGCCACGTCAGGGCCGCCGACAGGTCGATCGTGGTGGCCAGGTGGTAGTGGGGGATCTCGCGGGCCGACCGGGCCATGAGCGCACCGATGGCGTGCCGCATCGCGGCCTGGCGGTCCTCCCGCTCCTCGTCGGCCGCCGCGGGCGTGCCCGGCTCGGCGGCCTCGGACGGGGTGCCGGGTGCCCGCTCACCGTCGGAGGGGGCGCGGTCGAGATCGGCGGCGACCACCGCGCCGCCCGGCCCCGAGCCGGCGATGTCCGCCAGGTCGACGTGCCGCTCGGCCGCGCGCCGGCGGGCGAGGGGCGACGCCCGCACGGGCGCGGCTCCCGGCGGCCGGGGCGCCCGTGGTGCGGCTCGGCTCCGTGCCGCCTCGGCAGGACTGCGCCGGGCCGCAGGGCGCGTGCGTCGTGGCGTCCCGGTGCGCGCAGGCTTGGCCTCGGCGTGCTTCCGGCGTGGCGTCCCGGCGGGTGCCCGCGCCGGCCGCCGGTCGGGCGCCGGTGCCGCGGGCGCGGCGGCGATGCGGGCCAGGGGCGCGCCGACCGGCAGCTCGTCTCCGGGGGCCGCGAGCAGTTCCTCGACGACGCCGTCCTCGAACACCTCGACCTCGATCGTCGACTTCTCGGTGTCGACGACGGCCACGATGTCGCCGCGGTGGACCGTGTCGCCCGGCTGGACCCGCCACTCGAGGACGGTGCCGGCCTCCATGTCGGCGCCGAGCGACGGCATCACGAAGTCGCCCACGTCAGCCCCCGAGCTCCTTGGCGGCGGCGACGATGTCGGGCACCTGGGGGAGCGCGGCCTCCTCGAGGTGCCGGGCGTACGGCATCGGCACCTCGACGCTGCACACCCGGGCCACGGGAGCGTCGAGGTCGTAGAAGGCGTTCTCGGTGATCTGGGCGCTGATCTCCGCCGAGAGGCTGCCGGTGCGCCAGCCCTCGTCGACGACGACGGCCCGGTGCGTGCGGGTCACCGACTCGACGAACGTGGCGGTGTCGAGGGGGCGCAACGTGCGCAGGTCGACGACCTCGGCGTCGATCCCGTCGGCGGTCAGCGCCTCGGCGGCATCGAGGGCCTTGCCGAGCGTGCCGCCGTAGGCGATGAGCGTCAGGTCGGTGCCCGGGCGCCGGATCGCCGCCCGGTCGAGGTCGGTGGGCCCGGCGTCGTCGGCCAGCTCGCCCGACGTGTTGTAGAGGCTCCCGTGCTCGAAGACGATCACGGGGTCGGGGTCGCACACCGCGGTCCACAGCATGCCCCGGGCGTCGTCGAGCGTGGCCGGAGCGACGACCCGGATGCCGGGCACGTGGGCGTACCAGGCCTCCAGGCTGTGCGAGTGCTGGGCGGCGAGCTGGCGCCCGGCGCCGGTGGTCATCCGGATGACCACCGGCACGTTGAACTGCCCGCCCGACATGTGCAGCAGGGTGGCCGCGTTGTTCACGATCTGGTCGAGGGCGAGCATGCTGAAGTTGACGGTCATGACCTCGACGATCGGGCGCATGCCGCCCAGTGCGGCACCGATGCCCGCGCCCACGAAGCCCGACTCCGACAGCGGCGTGTCGCGCACTCGCTCGGGACCGAACTCGTCGAGCAGCCCCAGGCTGACGGCGAAGCAGCCGCCGTAGCGACCGACGTCTTCGCCCATCAGGAACACCCGGTCGTCGCGCACGAGGGCGTCGCGCAGCGCCGCCCGCATCGCCTCGCGGTAGGTGGTCGTCATGACGGCACCTCGCTGGTGACGAACCGGGTCAGGTCCTCGACCGGCTCGTCGGATCCCGCCTGCGCGGCGGCGACCGCCGCATCGACGGTCGCAGTCGCCTCGGACTCGATGGCGGCCATGTCGTCGTCGGTGAGCAGCCCGTCGGCGCGAAGCCCTTCGGCGAGCACCGTGATGGGGTCGCGCCGGCGCCAGCGCTCGATCTCGTCCTTGGACCGGTAGAGCTCGGGGTCGTACATCGAGTGGGCCCGGAAGCGGTATGTCTGCAGCTCGAGGAACACGGGCCCGCCGCCCGCCCGGACGGCGAGCTGGGCGCGCTGGGCGGCGTCGACCACGGCTAGGACGTCCATGCCG
>JAFGPU010000248.1 GCA_016936035.1 Acidimicrobiales bacterium | reverse complement strand
CTCGCCCGTCTCGCCGCGCAGGGCGTCACCGGCTACGAACGCGACGAGGCCTGGCACGACTACCGGGTGGCGCTGGTGCTGTGCCTGGTGTACGCCGTGATCGCCTGCGGCGGGCTGGACGGCGGCGGCGCCCGGGGCCGTGACGTCACCCGCACCATGCTCGAACGCTCGGCGAGCGCCGTCCTCGACCACGGCGGCGACGCACTCGGGTGATGTCGGTCACACCGGCTTTCACCCCGGTGGTATGACGTTGCGTCACCCTGCGAACGCATAGCGTCCAACCCGTGGCCACCCAACGATCGCTCCGGGCGACCCGGCCGGCACCGCCGGCTGCGGACCGGTCAGCGGTCGCGGGCGTCCCCAGCCGCCCGGCCGGTGACCACACCGCTCGCGTTCCCCAGCCGCGAGCGAGCGAGGGCGTGGCCGACCTCGCCTCCCCCCTGGCCGGCCACGCCCTCGCTCACCATCTCGCGCCCGTGCACGACGTGCTCCACCCGGGCCCCGACGGCTGACCCCCGTCGTGCGACCGTGCGGCACGTCCGGCGCCGCGCTCCTGTGGTCGGTCGTTTCCCCGGACCCGGCCACAGGGGCCGGCGCAGCGCTTGAGCGACCCCGCCGCGACGGCTCGGACGACGACTGCCGCTGACGTCCGGCCCCCCGAAGGCCTCGACGGCCCGTGCGGCGCGCCGACGGCACCGAGGGCCGGCCGGCGGGCGACCGGCGGGCGACCGGCCACGCATCAGCCCGGGCCGTCCGGGGAACACTCGGCCCCGGCGGGCCACGTCCGAACGAAGGGATGCACCGCGATGGGAAGCGAACAGGACCCCGGCCACGACAAGGTCACCGACGAGACACGCTCGGCCGAGGACAGGGACGAGCAGGCCACGGCCGAGGCCGGACGCGGCCCGACACCCGGCGAGGAGGAGGCGGCCGAGCGCGCCGAGCCGGTCAGCGACGAGACGCGCGAGGCCTACCAGGAGATGACCGAGCGCGGCGCCCACCAGAAGGGCGAGGGCCGCATCTGAACGACGGCGCCACCGGGTGACATCTGACGACGGGGCCACCGGGTGACCGGTGGCCCCGCTCGCGTCATCTCGACCCGGAACCCTGCCTCAGCTGCAGCCGCTGGTGCTGCCGCACGACGGGCAGGCGTGGCACGAGCCGGCCCGCTGCATCTGCACGCCGCATTGCATGCAGTAGGGGGCGTCGGCGCTGCTGGCCGCCGGCGGTGTGATGGCCGGGCTCTGGCGCTCGGCATCCGCCGCGTCGGCGTCGGTGACGCCCGCCCGCTCGAGCAGCGACGGCTCCTTGGGAGCATTGGTGTCGAACAGCGTGGGCGACGACGAGTCGAACGAGGGCGGATCGGCCGGAACGTCCTGGCCCTGGCGGGTCTCGACCACGGTCTCCTCGACGCCCGGGAGCGTCGGCTGCGTGCGCTCGCCCGTGGTGAGGATGCCGAGCTCGGCACGCTCCTCGTAGCGCAGGTAGTTCACCGCCAGGCGACGGAAGATGTAGTCGAGGATGGACGTGGCGATGCGCAGGTCGGGATCGTCGGTGATGCCCGCCGGTTCGAACCGGGTGTTGGTGAACGCCTCGACGTAGTTGCGCAGCGGCACCCCGTACTGCAGGCCGTAGCTGATCGACACCGAGAAGGCGTCCATGATGCCGGCCAGGGTCGAGCCCTGCTTCGACACCCGGAGGAAGATCTCGCCCGGGCGGCCGTCGTCGTACTCGCCGATGGTGACGAAGCCCTTGCAGTCGGCCACCCGGAACTCGAAGGTGCTCGAGTTGCGGTTGCGGGGCAGCTTCTCGCGCACCGGCACCTTGATGATCTTCTCGATCACCTGCGTGGCGGGCTGCTCGGTCAGCGCACCGGCCTCCGGCGTTGCGGCCACGGCCTTCTTCGTGGTCGACAGCGGCTGGCCCACCTTGCAGTTGTCGCGGTAGATCGCGATGGCCTTGACGCCCATGCGCCAGGCGTCGATGTGCAGCTGCTCGACCTCTTCGACCGTCGCCTCCTCCGGCATGTTGACGGTCTTGGAGATGGCCCCGGAGATGAAGGGCTGCACCGCCGCCATCATCTTCACGTGGCCCGAGTAGTGGATGGTGTTGTCGCCCATCGAGCAGGCGAAGACCGGCAGGTGCTCGGACAGCAGCTGAGGGGCGCCGACGATGGTCTTGTGCTCGTCGATGTAGGCGACGATGTCGTCGATCTCGCCCGGGCCGTAGCCGAGCTGCTCGAGAGCACGCGGCACCGTCTGGTTGACGATGGACATGGTGCCGCCGCCGACGAGCTTCTTGGTCTTCACGAGGGCGAGGTCGGGCTCGATGCCGGTGGTGTCGCAGTCCATCATCAGGCCGATGGTGCCGGTGGGCGCCAGCACCGAGGCCTGGCTGTTGCGCACGCCGTAGCGGTCGCCGAGCTCGCACGCCATGTCCCAGCTCTCCTGGGCGGCGGACAGCAGATCGGGCGGCACCAGCTCTTCGTCGATCCTGGCGGCGGCCTCCTGGTGCTGGCCGAGCACCCGCAGCATGTGCTCGCGGTTCTCCGCGAAGCCGGCGAAGGGACCCATGCGCGAGGCGGTGCGGGCCGACACCTCGTAGGCGTGGCCGGTCATCAGCGAGGTGACCGCAGCGGCGTACGCCCGGCCGGCGTCGCTGTCGTACGGCAGGCCGAGAGCCATGAGCAGGGCGCCGAGGTTGGCGTAGCCGATGCCGAGCTGGCGGAAGCGCCGCGAGGTGTCGGCGATGCCCTCGGTCGGGTAGTCGGCGCGGCCCACCAGGATCTCCTGGCCCGTGAAGATGACCTCGACCGCATGGCGGAAGCCGTCGACGTCGAACGACTCGTCGTCGTTGAGGAACTCGAGCAGGTTGAGGCTGGCCAGGTTGCAGGCCGAGTCGTCGAGGTGCATGTACTCGCTGCACGGGTTGGACCCGTTGATGCGGCCCGTGTTCGCGGCCGTGTGCCAGTGGTTGATCGTGGTGTCGAACTGCATGCCCGGGTCGGCGCACTCCCACGCCGCCGCGCACAGCTGGCGGAACAGCTCGCGGGCCCGCACCGTGCGCGCTGCGTTGCCGGTGGTGACCTCGCGCAGCGTCCAGTCCGCGTCGTCGACCACGGCCTGCATGAACTCGTCGGTGACCCGCACCGAGTTGTTCGCGTTCTGGTACTGGATCGAGTGGCTGTCGCGGCCGTCGAGGTCCATCTGGAAGCCGGCCTGCTCGAGGACGCGGGCCTTGCGCTCCTCGAGCGCCTTGCACCAGATGAACTCCTCGATGTCGGGGTGGCCGGCATCGAGGATGACCATCTTGGCGGCGCGACGGGTCTTGCCGCCCGACTTGATGGTGCCCGCCGACGCGTCGGCGCCCCGCATGAAGCTCACCGGGCCCGACGCCGTGCCGCCCCCCTTGAGCAGCTCGACCGAGCTGCGGATGCGCGACAGGTTGACGCCGGCGCCCGAGCCGCCCTTGAAGATGACGCCCTCTTCCCGGTACCAGTTGAGGATCGAGTCCATGGAGTCGTCGACCGAGAGGATGAAGCAGGCGCTCGCCTGCTGCGGCACGCCCTTGACGCCGATGTTGAACCACACCGGGCTGTTGAAGGCGGCCTTCTGGGTGACGAGGAGGTGCTTGAGCTCGGCGTTGTAGGTCTCGGCCTCGGCGTCGTCGACGAAGTAGCCACCCTCGACCCCCCAGCGGGTGATGGTGTCGGCGACGCGGTCGATGACCTGGCGCAACGACCACTCGCGCTCAGGCGTGCCCAGGGTGCCCCGGAAGTACTTCTGGGCCACGATGTTGGTGGCGTTCAACGACCACGTCGTCGGGAACTCGACCCCCGTCTGCTCGAAGGCCACGGACCCGTCGCGGTAGTTGGTGATGCGGGCATCGCGCCGGTCCCACTCCACCTCGTCGTACGGGTGGACACCGGCGGTCGTGAAGTGGCGACGGATGCCGATGCCCGCCTGCTCGGGAGCGAGAGCCATGGGTTCCTCCAGGTCTTTCGGAGCTAGCTGTGGGGAGAGTTGCGACCCCGGCCGAACCACCAGGGATTGTGGTGCCGGGCCGGTCGAGCCACAAGATGTGGGTGAAACTACAGCCGTGTAACTACATCGTCAAGGGTCTGCGCGGAGGTCGGAGAGCGTCACAGGAGCCCAACACCTGTGCAACACGCAACGCCGCCCGAACCTTCCGGGATCGCACCCGCCGCCGGCAGCAGCCCCGGGGCGCAGCGGGCGAAGCACCTGTCGCCGAACCCACGCCGGATGCCCGGAGCGTGCAGCACCTCGACGTGACCTCCCCCACCGGATGTGCCACCGGCCCGGCGCGGACTCGCAGGTTGGGACAGCCCCCCGCCCGCAGGCGCGAGAACTGCGACCCCAGGAGTCGCTCAGCCCACCACAGACGCGGAAGCGACAACCACCATTCCGCTCGTCCGCACCCGGGCACAGTGCACGGTTGGCAACCTAGGGCCCAACGGCTGTGGACGACTAGAGGATGAACCTGTGAATTGCGGGTGGATTTCTGTGCCGCCCGTCCACAGCACGGCGGGTGGCGACGGCCGGCGACGAGGTGGCTACCGTGCCCCAGGACATGAGGATGCTGTGGCCGCTCCCCCTCGAGGACGTCGACCCCGTCGCGGTGCACGCGGGCGACGAGCGACGCAGCCGGCACGGCCGGCCCTGGGTGGTCACCAACATGATCGCGACCGTCGACGGCAGCGCGGCCGACGCGGCGGGCAGGTCCGGCGGCCTCGGCTCCTCGGCCGACAGGGCGGTCTTCCGGGCCCTCCGCGCCGTCGCCGACGTCATCGTCGCCGGCGCCACCACCGTCGCCGTCGAGGACTACGGTCCCAGCCGGCCCGCGGCCTCGATCGCGCGCGACCGTCGCGCCCGGGGCCAGCAGCCGGCCCCCCGCATCGCCGTCGTCAGCACCGCGCTGGGCCTCGACCCGGGAGCGCGCCTGTTCCGGGAGGCGCCGCCGGACGCTCGCCCGATCGTGCTCACCACCGAGGCGGCCGATCCCGCCCGGCGACGGGCCCTCGAGTCGGTCGCCGAGGTGCGGGCGGTCGGAACCGACAGGGTCGACTGGCACCGCGCGCTCGACGCCCTCGTCGAGCTGACCGGCGCGACCGTGGTGCTGTGCGAGGGCGGTCCGCTCACCGTGGGCCAGCTCGTCGTCGACGACCTCGTCGACGAGATGTGCGTGACGGTGGCTCCCCAGCTGCTCGCCGGGCCTGGTCCCCGCATCGCCCACGGGCCGGCGTCCACACCCGCGCGACCCCTCGTGCTCGACCGGGTGCTGTGCGAGGACGGCTTCCTGTTCCTGCGCTACCTCCGGGACCGCACCGGGTCGTGACCACCGGGTCGTGACCGGGCCGGCGCCCGCCGTGCCGGCACCCGCCGCCGGCGATGGTCAGTGCCGCTTGGGAGCGGTGCGCTTGGTGAGCAGGGTCAGCTCCTGCTCGAAGTCGGACAGGTCGTCGAAGCCCTTGTACACCGATGCGAACCGCACGGCGGCGATGACGTCGAGCTCGCGCAGACCCTCGAGCACGGCGCGCCCGACGCGCTCGCTGGTGACCTCGCCACTCGGCAGCTGGCGCATCTCGTCCTCGACCGCGGCCGCCAGCGCCTCGACCTCGCCCCCGCCGACCGGGCGCGCCTTCACCGCAGCCTGCATACCGGCGATGACCTTGGCCCGATCGAACGGCTCGCGCACCCCCGACCGCTTGATGACGACGATGCCCTGCGACTCGGGTCGTTCGAACGTCGTGAAGCGCTGACCGCACGCCAGGCACTGGCGACGGCGCCGGATCGCGCCGCCGTCGTCGGACTGGCGCGAGTCGACCACCTTCGAGTCGAGATGACCGCAGGCCGCGCAACGCACGGCCCGACGCTATCCCCCGAGGGCCGGACGCTTGCCGTGGTCGCATGGCGACAGCCGCCACCCCGCGCGCGAGCCCGGGCGCGATGCCGCCCAGAGCTGTGCGCGCGCCACGCCGGGCGCGTGGCTCGCCACCCACTCCGGCGCGCTAGCGTCAGTACGGGGCGTGACACCACCGCTCCGTAACGAGCTCAGGAGAGAGACAGGGAACATGACTGGGGACAAGCTCGACGGCACCACGGTGCCCGCAAGCCACTACGACCGCCTGGGCGGCGCGCCCGCCATCCGCGAGGCGGTCGACCGCTTCTACGACCTCGTCCTGTCCGACGAGGAGCTCACGCCCTACTTCACCGATGCCGCGGTGCCCGAGGTGAAGCGCCACCAGGTCCTGCTGCTCAGCCAGGTCCTCGGCGGGCCCGCCAGCTACGAGGGCCGCGACCTCGGCGAGGCGCACCGGGGCCTCGGCATCACCGACGCCCACTACGACAAGGTCGTGGGCCACCTCGTCAGCGTGCTGGTCGAGCTCGGCGCCGACGACGACGCCATCGCGGCCGCGGCGGCCGTGGTGGCGGGCGTCAAGCCCGACATCGTCGAGAGCGGCGCCAGCTCCTCCTGACGTTGCTCGACGCCGCCCGGCTGCAGAAGAACTGGAGCGCGGTCGCCCAGCACGGCGACCAGGTGCCGCTGTTCTTCTACTCCACACTGTTCCTCACGCACCCCTCCACGCGGGACATGTTCCCGGTCAGCATGGCGCACCAGCGCGACAAGCTGGTCGCCGCGCTCGGTCAGGTCATCAGCCGCGTCGACGACCTCGACGCGGTCGTCCCCGTGCTGCGCCAGCTCGGGCGGGACCACCGCAAGTTCGGTGTGCTCGCCGAGCACTACCCCGCCGTGGGCCAGGCGCTGCTGGCCACGCTCGAGCACTTCAGCGGTCCCGACTGGTCCGAAGAGCTGGCCCACGACTGGGCCACCGCCTACCAGGTGGTCGCCGAGGTCATGATCGAGGGCGCTGAGGGCGCCGCCGAGATGCCGCCGTGGTGGGACGTCACCGTCGTCGGTGTGGAGCGGCGCACGCTGGACGTCGCCGTGCTCACCGTCGTGCCCCACGCGCCGCTGCCGTTCGCGGCCGGCCAGTCGATCGCGATCGAGGTGCCGAGCCGCCCCCGCCTGTGGCGCTACTACACCCCGGCCACCCTGCCCGCGGCCGACGGCTCCTTCGAGCTGCACGTGCGCCTGGTGCCCGGCGGCGCCGTCAGCACGGCCCTCGTGCAGGCCAGCCAGGTGGGCGACGTCCTCCGGGCCGGAGCACCCGTCGGCGACCGCCTCACGCTCCGGCCGGGCCACCAGGGCGACCTGCTGCTGCTCGCGGGCGGCACCGGCCTCGCGCCGATGAAGGCCATCGTCCAGCAGCTGGCGGCCGAGGGCGGGCGCCGGCGCGTGCACCTCTACTGGGGCGTACGCTCGCACCGCGACTTCCACGACTTTCCCGCCATGCAGCGCCTCGCGGAGCACGACGACCGCCTGTGGCTGGTGCCGTGCATCTCGCACGAGCGTGCCGCCGGCCCGCCGTTCCACACCGGTTCCGTGGCCGACGTGGCGCTGAGCCACGGCCCGTGGCCCGACCACGAGGTGTACATCTGCGGCTCACCCGAGATGGTGCGGGCGACCTACGCCGCCGTCGAGCGGGCGGGGACGCCACGGCAGCTCGTCCACGTAGAAGAGTTCGGCAACGAGGAGACTGTGCAATGACGGACGCCTCGGACGAGCAACGCATCTGGCGGGCCCCGCAGCGCCTGACCCCCGACCGCGTGCGCTCGATGCAGTTCAGCCGCACACCGGTCGGCCGCCGAGGGCTCAGCGAGGAGGAGGTCGGGCGGTTCCTGCAGCGGGTCGCGGACGACATCGCCGCCCGCGACGCCTCCGAGGCCTCGCTGCGGGCCAAGGTCAACCACTACAAGAACACCCTGATCGAGTGGCAGCGCGAGCACAGCGAGGCGCGCAACGACGAGCTGCTGCTCGGATCACCACCGTCGCCGGCGCAGCCCTCGGTCGAGGCCGTCAACATCCTGTCGCGTGCCCAGCAGGAGGCCGATGCCTACGTCGCGCAGACCCAGGAGTACTGCCGTCGCTTGGCGGACGATGCCCGCGACCACGCGCACGCGATCATCACCGACGCCAAGCAGCGTGCCGACGCCGCAGCCGACGACGCCGTGCGCGGCTACCGGGCCCAGGCCGGTGACGCCTACACCGCCGAGCTCGAGGACCTGGAGCGGCGGCTCGCGTGGGCGCGCACCTTCCTCTCGTCGTTGGAGACGGTCGAGACGCAGCTGCGGGCCACCCGGCAGGCCCTGACCTACGAGGTCGACCGCATCGCGGCTCCGGTGCCGGAGGTCGACCAGCCGATCTGACGTGGTGCCCTGGGGCTGCCGAGCTCAGTCGACGTCGACGTCGAGCGTCAGCCGCGTGCCCACCTCGAGCACGGGGCCGCCGTTGGCCTCGCGCAATGCGTCGACCACCGGGCGCGGATCGGAGTCGGGGGCGATGGCCTCGGCGATGGACCACAGGGTGTCGCCCGGCTGGACGACGTACTGCTGACCGGCGACCGGCACCGCGGGAGCCTGGACGGGCTGGACCTCGACGGTGCGGGGGCCGGTGCCGTCGACCTGCGCCATGCCGGCCAGCCCCTGCACGGCCGCCGCGCCCGCGCCGGCGAGCACCACGGCCGCCAGGAGCGCCGCCAGGCGACGGCGCCGCACGCGGGTGGCGCGGTCGGGAAGACGTCTGGTCTCGCCGGGAGCCCGCGCCGGGCCCGGGTGGGACCGGCGGCGCGTCCCGGGCGCGCCCGGTGCATCGTCGAGCGCCCACCGGTCATCCGCACGTCGAGGGATGTGGATCGCGACCATGTGCCCAAGTCTCCTGGTGGGGTGTGACACCTTTGCGGCGCCCGCCCGGCCCTGGCGGCCGGCAGCGCACGAACGCCCGTTCGCTGGAGACGAAACCACGAACCTGCGTTCGACGTCAAGCAGTCGTCCGAACGGGTGTTTGCCTCGACGTGTCGCCGGTGGTACGTTCCGAACCCGGAACGTGCGTTCGATCGTCCGCTGCGAGGTGGGCGGTCGGCGCGGGTTCCTGGTGATCGCCCGGGGCACACCGGGCCTCGACGACATCTGACAGGCCTGCCGCCCCCACGAGGGCAGACCACCCGGCGAAGGAGCGCACGATGCCCCCGCAGACGTTGACCAAGCGCCAGAGAGAAGTGCTCGTCATCATCGAGCAGCACATGCGCGAGCGCGGCTACCCGCCGTCGGTCCGCGAGATCGGCGAGGCCGTGGGGCTCACCTCCCCCTCCACGGTCCACGCCCACCTCGCCGCCCTCCAGCGTCGGGGTTACCTGCGCCGCGACCCGACCAAGCCCCGTGCCCTCGAGGTGCGGTGGGACCCGACGTCCGACGCCGTCGTCGAGCGTCGCCCCGTGCGCCACGTCCCGCTCGTGGGCGACGTGGCGGCCGGTACCGACGTCCTCGCGCAGGAGAACATCGAAGAGGTGCTCCCCCTCCCCGCCGACTTCACCGGCGAGGGCGAGATGTTCATGCTGCGTGTGCGCGGCGACTCGATGATCGAGGCCGGCATCCTCGACGGCGACTTCGTCGTCTGCCGCTCGCAGGACACGGCGCAGCAGGGCGACATCATCGTGGCCGGCATCCCCGGCGACGAGGCCACGGTCAAGACATTCACCACCAAGGACGATCGCGTCGTCCTCCTCCCGGCCAACCCGCGGCTCGATCCCATGGAGTTCCCGCCCGAGGACGTCCACGTCTTCGGCCGGGTGGTCACCGTGCTGCGCCGCCTCTGAGTGGCCCCGGTTCTCGTGAGGGTCGACGCCGCTGGTCCACGGCGTCGACCCGCACGGAGACAACGCACGGAGACCTCACACGGAGGCACCGTGCGGAGACAGCGAGCGGTCAGACGCCGCCGGTCAGCAGGTCGGCCAGCGCCGCGTACACCGCATCCAACGACGCCCGATCGACCCGCTCGTCGCGCGTGTGGGCGTGCGCCGATTCGCCGGGCCCGAAGTTGGCCGCGGGGAT
Organism: Acidimicrobiales bacterium; assembly: GCA_016936035.1. Taxonomy (GTDB): domain Bacteria; phylum Actinomycetota; class Acidimicrobiia; order Acidimicrobiales; family VFJN01; genus ZC4RG19. The sequence continues at coordinate 2,339 of JAFGPU010000248.1, read as the reverse complement.
GCCCGCCGCGGCGAAGCGGCTGACGTCGGTCCAGCCCAGCTTGGCCCGCACCTCCAGGTCGTTGCGCTCCCGCAACGCCGCGAGCAACGGGTGCGTCAGGCCGGGTGGCGCCGCATCGGCCACGTCCACCAACTCGACCTCGTCGTCGTCCTCGAGGTGCGGCGCGAGCACGGCATCGACCTGCGCCCGTGCCTGCTCGATGCTGCGATCGGGGGCGAAGCGGTGGTTGATCGTGACCACGGCGCGATCCGGCACCACGTTGCCGGCGACACCTCCCTCGACGAACACCGCCTGCAGCGACTCGCGGAACTCGCACCCGTCGATGACCGGGCGCCGGGGCTCGTGGGCGTCGAGCGCCGTCAGCACCCGTCCCGCCCGATGCAGCGCGTTGCGGCCCATCCACGGGCGGGCCGAGTGGGCACGCTCGCCGTGCAGGGTCACCCGCACCCGCATCGTGCCCTGGCACCCCACTTCCAGCGTCGCGGCCGTCGGCTCGCCGAGCAGCGCCGCATCACCCGCCACCAGGTCCGGTCGGCGCTCGAACAGGTGCCGCAGGCCGTTGTGCTCGGCCGCCACCTCCTCGGCGGCATAGAACACCCAGGTCACGTCCACGGCCGGTGCCGGGATCGCGGCGGCCAGTTCGAGCATGATCGCCAGCCCACCCTTCATGTCGGCCGAGCCCAGGCCCCACAGCACGTCGCCCTCGATGCGCGGCGTCGCGTTGCCGTTCGCCGGCACGGTGTCGAGGTGTCCCGCCACCACCAGCCGCTGGCTGCGCCCCAGGTGCGTGCGCGCGACGACGTTGTCGTCCACCCGCTCGACGTCGAGGTGCTCGAGCGCTGCCAGCGTGCGCTGGACGTGATCGGCCAGGCTCGCCTCTTGGTGGCTCTCGGAGGCGATGGCCACCAGTGCTGCTGTGCGGTCGAGCAGATCGGGCATGGGCGACGAGGCTATTGCGACCGCGGCCGTCCGGTGCACAGCGGTCGGTGTCGCCGCGCTGCGGCCACACGAATACCGTGGCGCGCCGTGAGCGACACCACTGCGACCCCCTCTGGCGCCTGGGCCGTCGGCCTGGCCACGTTGACCCCCGACGACCGGGTGCTCGACACCTGGTACCCGGCGCCGGCCCTCTCCCCGCCCGCCGAGATCGAGCGACTCGCCAGCGCCCGCTCGGCCGAGGCCACCGGAACGACCCGGCTCGACCCGTCCACCGCGTCGGAGCTGCTGGGCGTCGACGTGTCCGGGGCCTGCGGCGACGACCCTCGCCGCGGCGTGCGCCGCGTGCCCGTCGCCACGTTCGTGGCCGGGCTCACCGATCCCCCCGTCGACGCCCACGACGCCTACCTGCGCCTGCACCTGCTGTCGCACCGCCTCGTGCAGCCCCACGGCGCCAACCTCGACGGTGTCTTCGGGCTGCTCAGCAACGTCGTATGGACCAGCGCGGGGCCGTGCCCTGTCGACGACTTCGAGCGCACCCGGCTCGCCCTGCGGGCGACCGGCGAGCACATCCAGGTGTTCGGGCTCGACAAGTTCCCGCGCATGACCGACTACGTGGTGCCCGCCGGCGTGCGCATCGCGGATGCCGACCGGGTCCGTCTCGGCGCGCACGTCGCCGCCGGCACCACGGTCATGCACGAGGGCTTCGTGAACTTCAACGCGGGCACGCTCGGCGCGTCGATGGTCGAGGGTCGCATCAGCGCCGGCGTCGTCGTCGACGAGGGCGCGGACGTCGGGGGCGGCGCCTCGATCATGGGCACCCTGTCGGGCGGCGGCAAGGAGACGATCCGGGTGGGCAAGCGCTGCCTCGTCGGCGCCAACGCCGGCATCGGCATCTCACTGGGCGACGACTGCGTCGTCGAGGCCGGCCTCTACGTCACCGCCGGCACGCGGGTGACGCTGCCCGACGGCACGGTCACCAAGGCTCGCGACCTGAGCGGCACCGACGGGCTGCTCTTCCGCCGGAACAGCACCACCGGCACCGTGGAGGCTCTCGCCAGGTCCGGTGGCGCAGTCGAGCTGAACGCTGCGCTGCACAGCAACGACTGAAGGGGGCTGCCTGGCTGTGGGGGACCTGGGTTCGGGCGGCCGGCCGAGGTCGATGACGACGAGGCCGACCGCGTGGAGGTGACCGTTGGGATGGCTGAGCGCGGCCAGCGTCTTCGCTTCTGGCGTCCCTCACGAGCACATGAACCGGTGAGAGACGCCAGAACGACCAACCACCGCCCACCCCCCGCTTCTGGCGTCCCTCACCAGCACATCAACCGGTGGCCTCAAGGGGTGAGCGCGACATCTTCGTGAGGAAGGTGTCAACGATGGGACGTGTGGGGAGGCCGCCAGCT
>JAFGPU010000247.1 GCA_016936035.1 Acidimicrobiales bacterium | reverse complement strand
GGCACCTTGACCGCGAACGCGACGGCGAAGGCCAGGAAGATCCATCGGGCCGCCGACCAGTCGAACGGGTTGGCGCTCGAGGAGTCGTCGACGACGGTGCGCCCCTCGGCGATCTCGACCAGGTCGAAGCTGAGGGTCTCGCCCGTCCGCAGCTCGTCGACGCGCTCGGCCTCGGCGGCGGTGGGCTCTCCCTCGGCCTCCTCGACGATCGCCTGCGCCTCGGCGCGGTTCTGGTCCTCGACCGCGTCGCGGTGCAGGAAGGCCAGGCTGACGATGCCCACCAGCATGAGCGCCGAGCCGAACATCGTGAACAGGAAGAACTTGAGCGCCGCGTAGACGCGCCTGCCGTAGCCCCACCCTCCGATGAGGAAGTACATGGGCACCAGGACGATCTCGAACATGACGAAGAACATGAAGAGATCGAGCGACACGAACACGCCGAGGCAGCCCGCCTCGAGCAGCAGCAGCCAGGCGTAGTACGGCTTGGCGTCGTGGTGGGGCGTGGCGCCGAGCAGCGCGATCGGGAAGAGGATGGCGGTGAGCACCACGAGGAACAGCGAGATGCCGTCGACGCCGACGTGCCAGGAGATGCCGAACTCGGACACCCACGAGCGGTTGGTCTCGAACTGGTAGCCGGCGTCGCTCGACTCGAACGCCGCCAGCAGGTACAGCGCCAGGGCGCCGGTGCCGCCGGTGAACAGCAGCGCGACGCCGCGGTGCAGCTCGGCGCGCGCCCGCGGGACGAGCGCCACCGCGAGGGCGCCGAGCGCCGGCAGCACGACGAGCGCCGTCAGGATGTCGAACGCGGGCGCTGCGTGCCCACCGGTCTCGCTGGCGAGTAGTGCCGGGAACATCAGATGTACAGCCTTGTGAGGAAGTAGCCGAGGACGACGACCACGCCGGCCGAGATGCCCAGGGCGTACGAGCGGACGAACCCGGACTGCACGGTGCGCAGCCCCCGGCCCGACGTGCGCACCACCGTGGCGACGCCGTTGACGGCGCCGTCGATGACGTGCGCGTCGAACCACGCGACGGCCTCGAACGCCTTGGTGCCGGGCCCGCCGACGAAGCGGGTGATCGACTCGTCGTAGTACCAGGCGTGGGCCAGGACGGCGGGCTCGACGGCCCTGACGCGCCGGCGGAGGTAGACCAGCGACGCGACGGCGATGCCCGCCACGGCGGCGATGGTGGCCACGATCGCCAGCACCCACTTGGTGCCGGTCGACACCGAGATGTGCGCCTCGTTGGCGCCGACCACGGGGTCGAGCCAGTGGCCGAGGAAGTGCAGGTCGCCGGTGAACGGCAGGTTGATGACCTCGGCCACCGCGGCCAGCACGGCCAGCACCACCAGCGGCAGGGTCATGAGCCAGGGCGACTCGTGCGGCTCGACCGGCGTGCCGTGGTCGGCGGTGGCGCCGGCGGCGGGGTCGGCGGCGGCCTCGGGGTCGGCGGCCGCCTCGCCGAGGTCGCCGGCCGGGGCGTCGGACCGGGCGGGGTCGGTGACGGGCTCGTTCCAGCGGGCCTCGCCGAAGAACACCATGTACACCTGGCGGCTCATGTAGAAGGCGGTGAGCAGCGCGGTCACCAGCCCGATGCCCCAGAGCAGCTTGCCCTGCAGGCCACCGCTGCCCCAGGCGTACAGCAGGATCTCGTCCTTGGAGAAGAACCCGGAGAACGGCGGGACGCCGGAGATGGCGAGCCAACCCACGATGAACGTCGCGGCGGTGATCGGCATGACCTTGCGCAGCGCTCCCATGCGTCGCATGTCCTGCTCGTCGTGCATGCCGTGGATGACCGACCCGGAGCCGAGGAACAGCAGCGCCTTGAAGAACGCGTGCGTGACCATGTGGAAGATCGCCGCCACGTAGGCGCCGACGCCGATGGCCAGGAACATGTAGCCCAGCTGGCTGACGGTCGAGTAGGCGAGCACCTTCTTGATGTCGTTCTGGGCGACCGCGATGGTCGCGGCGACCAGCGCGGTGACGACGCCGATCCAGGCGATCACGTCGGGGACCCAGTCGTAGCCGGCGGCCAGGATCGGGTTGACCCGGGTCATCAGGAAGACGCCGCCGGTCACCATCGTCGCGGCGTGGATGAGCGCCGAGACCGGCGTCGGGCCGGCCATGGCGTCCGGCAACCAGATGTAGAGCGGGATCTGCGCCGACTTGCCGACGGCCCCGACGAACAGCAGCAGCCCGATGGCCGTGGCCGTGACGCCCGCCAGCTCGCCGGCACCCTCGGTGACCCCGGCGTAGTCGATGGTGCCCAGCGAGGCGAAGGCCAGGAAGATGGCGAGGAGGAAGCCCCAGTCACCGATGCGGTTGGTGACGAACGCCTTCTTGCCGGCACTGGCGTTGGCCTCGTCGGTGAACCAGAACGAGATCAGGAAGTACGAGCAGGCGCCGACGCCTTCCCAGCCGATGAAGGTGACCAGCATGTTGCTGCCGAGCACCAGCATCAGCATCGAGAAGATGAACAGGTTCATGTACACGAAGAACTTGGAGAAGTCCCGGTCTCCGTGCATGTACCCGATGGAGTAGAGGTGGATGAGGGTGCCCACCCCGGTGACGAACAGCGCCATCGTGATCGACAGCGGGTCGGCCAGGAAGCCGATGTCGACCTGCAGGTCGCCCACCGGCATCCACTCGAACAGGGTCTGCACGAAGCTGCGGT
>JAFGPU010000246.1 GCA_016936035.1 Acidimicrobiales bacterium | reverse complement strand
GTAGAAGCGCTGCATGACGGTGAAGTTGAACACGAGGTTGAGCTCGTCGCCGTCCTCGTCGCCGAAGAACGTGCGCTGCTCGTCGGGTGGGAGGTTGACCTCGCCCAGCAGGATCGCCTCGCCCTTCCGGCGCTGCACGAACGAGCGCAGGTCCTTGAGGTAGCGGTGCGGATCGACCGTGGGGGCGCCCTCGATGCCCGCGAGCTCGATCAGGAACGGCACCGCGTCGACCCGGAACCCGCTGACCCCCAGCTGCAGCCAGAACCCGACGATGCGGGCGATCTCCTCGCGCACGGGCGGGTGGGCGATGTTCAGGTCGGGCTGGTGCTCCCAGAAGCGGTGCAGGTAGTGCTGGCCCGCGGCCTCGTCGTAGGTCCAGACCCCGCCCTGGTCACCGGGGAACGTCGGGGTGATGCCGGTGTCCTCGGGGGGCTCGTCGGCCCACACGTACCAGTCGCGGTAGGGCGACGCGGGGTCGGAGCGGGCCGCCTGGAACCAGGGGTGCTGGTCGGACGTGTGGTTGACGACCAGGTCGATGATCACCCGCATGCCCCGGTCCCGCGCCGTGCGGACGACCTCGACGAACTGGCCGAGCGTGCCGAGGCGGGGGTCGACGTTGTAGAAGTCGGCGACGTCGTACCCGTCGTCCTGGTCGGGCGACGGGTAGAACGGCATCAGCCAGAGGGTCGACACCCCGATGCCGGCCAGGTAGTCGATCCGCTCGACCAGTCCCTCCATGTCGCCGTCGCCGTCGCCGTTCCAGTCCAGGAAGGTCTCGACGTCGAGGCAGTACATCACCCCGTTCTTCCACCACTGGTCGCTGGTGAACTGCACGCTCATCGGTCGGTCACCTCCGGCAGCACCTGGGTGCCGAACGTCTCGATGAAGCTCTGCTGCGGTCGGGGGACGTGGTGCAGGAACAGGTCGTCGACGCCCAGGTCGAGCGTCTCGTGCAGCCAGGCGGCGTGCTGGCTGGGATCAGGTGAGACGAGCACGCTGGCGCGCACGTCGTCGGGGCGCACGTGGGCGGCGGCGGCCTCGAACTGCTCGACCGTCTCGAGGTCGGCCATCAGCACCGAGTCGAACACGTTCGTGCGCCACTGCTGGTAGGCGCCGTCCAGGGCCTCGGCGTCGGTGGCCGCGTAGGCCACCTTGACCTGCACCCGCACCGGCTTGCCGTCGCCTCCGCCCTCGCGGAAGGCCTCGATGATCGGGCGCAGCTGGTCCGGCGGCATGTGCACGGTGATGAGGCCGTCCGCCCACCCTCCGCACCAGCGGGCGGTCTCGACGCTCAGCGCCGCGCCGACCAGTGCTGGTTGCGTCTCGGGGAGGGTCCACAGTCGGGCCCGGTCGACGCGCACGTGTCCGTCGAGCGAGACCTCCTCCCCGCGCAGCAACGACCTGATCACGTCCACGCACTCGGCCAGCCGCGCGTTCCGCATCGGTTTGGGCGGCCACGGGTCGCCGGTCACGTGCTCGTTCGACGCCTCGCCCGAGCCGAGGGCGACCCACAGCCGCCCCGGCGCCATCTCGTCGAGCGTGGCGATGGCCTGCGCGACGACGACGGGGTGGTAACGCTGACCCGGCGCGTTGACCACGCCGAACGGCAGGGGCGACACCTGCATGGCGGCCCCCAACCACGACCACGCGAAGCCCGACTCGCCCTGGCTGCGACTCCACGGCGTCAGGTGATCGGAGGACGAGATGGCGGTGAAACCGGCCTGGGTGGCCGCGCGGACGTGGTCGAGCAGGCGGCTCGGCGGGTGCTGCTCATGGGAGGCGTGGTAGCCGACGAGCGTCATCCACCAGGTGTGCCCGCCGGGGCTGGGGCCTACACGCGCGCGTCAGACGTGTGATCGGCGTGCCATGCGCCGGAACAGCCACGACGCCACGGCCACGACGATGATCGCACCGATGACGGCACCGATGATGCCGCCCCAGTCGAACTTGTCGTCGTCACCGATGCCGAGCAGTCCGGTGAAGATCCAGTAGCCGACGAGCGCACCGGCGAGGCCGAGCAGCGTCGATGCCACCCACGACTGCCAGCCGGCCATGTTCTGGAAGGCGTCGTTCGGCACGAGGGCGCGCGCGATCGCGCCGGCCACGAGCCCGAGGGCGAGGGCTGCGAGAAGGGATCCGACGTCCATGGCTCCTCCGGGGGAGTGAGGGAACTGTCCAGGAATCCAGGCAGGACGGTACTGCGCCGCCGACCAGGGGACAACGGGTCGCTTGCGCACGGGCGCGCGCGACCGGACGCGCACGACTCCGCGTCGGCGTCACTCGCTGCCGGCGTCGTGGTCCCCGGGGACGAGGGAGGGCCCCTCGGGCTCGTGCCGGGCCACCGACAGCCCGCCGGTGGGTTCGAGCACCACGACCGCCAGCTGCTCGTCCTCGAACACGCCGTGCTCGCGCAGGCGGCTGTGCAGCTCGCCCGCGCTGAGCTGCGACGACGTCAGCTTCGTCGGCAGGGTCACGCGGCCCCGGCGCACCACGACCTCGGGCTCGAACTCGAGGAGGCGCTGCAGGGCGGTGACCCGCGTGCGCAGCGCAGCTACCACGACCTGGAGGGCGAGCAGCGTGACGACGGCCGCCGTCGCCTGCGCGTAGCCCGGGTCGGGCGCCAGGATCGTGGACGACAGCAACGTCCCGAGCGCCACGGTGACGATGACGTCGAACGCCGAGAGCTGCGCCACCGTACGCCGCCCCGCCACCCGTACGGCCACGAGCAGGGTGGCGTACATCGCCACGGTGCTCGCGATGACGAACCCGATCGTGCTCCAGCTCGCTCCGAACCACTCGGCCATGCGCTCGATCCTCCGACTCGGCCGCCTCCGGGACGCCTACCCGGTGCCGTGACGCACCAGCCGGTTCGACCGATGCATCGACCATCGCGCGCTCGGCGCGCGTCATACTGGTGCGCGTGCTGGGGCCGGCCCGCCAGGGGTGTCGAGCGACGGCGGCGCGCTGCGCCGCCGGCCTGCTGGTCGTCCCCCTGGCGCTCGGGGGGTGCACCGGCGACGACGAGCCCGCCGACGATGACAGTGCCGAGGATGCCGCCGAGCCCGAGCCGGTGCCGCCCGGCCTCGTCGTCCCGGAGGAGCCCACCACCGTCGTGACGGGCGACGGAGCGGCCGCCCTGGCTGCGGCCACCAGCGCCACCCTGTTCGAGCACGCTCCCGTCGTCGTGGTCGCGCCGGAAGACGACCTGGGCGCGCAGGCCCAGGCCGCGTCGGCCGCCGTCGGGTTGGGTGTGCCGCTGCTGCTGACCCCGTCGTCGACCGAGGCAGGCGGGGCGGCCGACGACGCGGCCGCGGCGCCGACCGCCCCGCTGGGCACGACCTCGGCCGACGAGCTCGCCCGTCTGACCCCCCAGGGGGTGCTCGCCTTCGGGTCACCCGCGGCGCGCTGGGCGCAGCGCCAGGGTGGCGACGCCGCCGTCGTCACCGCCCCTGGCGATCCCGACGCCCTGCGCTCGTTCGGCCAGCTCGAGCTCGGCGAGGCCCAGGCGGTGCCTGCCGGACGCCTGGCGGCGTCGGCCGCCGCGCTGGAGCGGGAGCGGCCGCCGCTGCTGACCGTCGAGGCGAGCTCGGCGCCCGAGGCGGGTTCGGCGCCCGAGCCGGCCGACACCGGTGCGGCGGCGGACGCGCCCGGGTCCGCCGCGTCGGACGTCGGCGAACTTCCCACCCTCGCGTTGGCCGAGCCGCTCGACGACCTGCTGGTGCTCGTCGAGCACGACGACGCCGGCATCGCCGCGGTGGCCACGGCGCGGGCGAGCGGGGCGCAGGTCGTGACCGTCGCCGGCGGCGACCCCCGAGCCGATCGCGCTGCCATCGCGGCACTCGCGGACGCACCGCTGCCGGAGCACGTGGTGGCGCTCGGCAGTGGGTTCGGCCCGGCCGACCGCCTGCGCCAGCGCCTGGAGGCGGCCGCGACCGGGGTGGAGCTCCCGGGAGGCGGGCAGGTGCTCTTCCCTCACCGGCGCCTCGTCGCCCTCTACGGCCATCCCGGGGCGCCGGTGCTGGGCGTCCTCGGCGAGCAGCCGGTCGAGGCCGCGGTGGCGCGGGCGCAGCAGATGGCCGCCGGCTACGAGGGTCTGGTCGGTGAACCGGTCGTGCCGGCGTTCGAGATCATCACCACCGTCGCGTCCGCCTCGGCGGGACCGGACGGCGACTACTCGTCCGAGTCGGCGGTCGACGACCTGCGGCCCTGGGTCGAGGCGGCGGGCGCGGCCGGCGTGTACGTCGTGCTCGACCTGCAGCCGGGCACCACCGACTTCCTCACCCAGGCCCAGCGCTACGAGGAGCTGCTCGCCCAGCCCCACGTCGGACTGGCGCTCGACCCGGAGTGGCGGCTCGCCCCCGGCCAGCGCCACATGGCGCAGATCGGCTCGGTGGGGGTGGACGAGGTGAACGCCGTCGCCGCCTGGCTGGCCGAGCTGACCCGAGAGCGGGACCTGCCGCAGAAGCTGCTGCTGCTCCACCAGTTCCAGCTGCGGATGATCGCGGAGCGCGGCCGGCTCGACACCGGCCACGACGAGCTCGCGGTCCTGGTCCACGCGGACGGGTTCGGCACCCCGGGCCAGAAGCTCGAGACGTGGCGGGCCCTGCGCAGCGAGCCGGTGGCCGACGTCTGGTGGGGGTGGAAGAACTTCATCGACGAGGACGAGCCGACGTTCAGCCCCGAACAGACCGTGGCGGTCGAGCCGACACCCTGGTTCGTGTCCTACCAGTAGAGAGGCAGGCCGCACCGGTTGCGCCCGGGGCGCACCGGCGGTCAGCTGCGGCCGGCGCCCGCCAGGGCGGCGTCGGCGCGCGGCCGGTCGACGTCGGGCCCGAGCCGGTCGGCCAGCTCGGTCCGCCCGGCGACCCCGAGCTTCTCGTAGACGCGCTGGAGCCGGTTCTCGACCGTGCGGGTGGACAGGACGAGGTGGGCGGCGATCTCCTTGTTCGACCGGCCGGCGGCGGCGAGGACGGCCGTCTCGCGCTCGGCGGGCGATAGTCGCGCCCGAGGCTCGACCGCCTGCAGGGCGGGGGTGACGGCGTCTTCGCCGCGCGCCGCCAGGGCACCGGCCCTGGCTTCCGTCGCCGTGGCTTCTCGCTGGTCGCCGGCGCGCCGCAGGACCACGGCGGCATCGGCTGCGGCCTCGGCGGCGAGCAGGTCGGCGCCCATGGCCTCGAAGTCGCGCGACACCTGTCCCAGCGCCGCAGCGTCGCCGCGTGCGAGGGCCGCGGCGTGGACAGCTCGGGCCGGTGCCAGGTCGCCGTCGACGGTCGCGGCGAGGGACGCGAGGCGCTCGTGCACCTCGCCGGCCCGGCCCAGCCGGGCGAGTCCGTGCAGCGCCGAGACCGCGCCCACCATGTCACCGATGCGGTCGCCGAGGTCGGCCGCGTGCTGCAGGTGGTGGCGGGCCTGGGGCAGGTCGCCGGCGGCCGCCGCCGTCCACGCCCGGGCCTGGAGGAGATCGACCTCGTCGCGGAACGAGGTGGGGAGGCCGAGGTCGTCGACCGCGCGCAGCTGGTCGTCGGCCTGGGCGGCCTGGCCCCCGAGGGCGAGCGCGAGCGCCCCGACGATGTGGTCGTGGCGGGCGAGCGCGTGGCGGCCGAGCCGCTCGTCGACTGCGAGCGCCTCGCGGGCCCGGCGGGCGGCGGTGCGCACGCGGCCCCGATCGCTCACGGCGGCGGCGTCGAGCACAGCGAACGCGGCCTGGGCCTCGGCGGACCCCTCGGCGAGCGCCTGGCTGTGGTGGGCCGCGACGAGATCGTCGGCCTCGGCGAAGCGTCCTGCGTGCTGGAGCGCGAGGCACGCGGTCACCGTGTGCCACCACGGGTACCACGCCAGCGGGCTGTCGACGGACGCGCGGGCGGCGTCACCGCGGGCGGACATCTCGAGCGCAGCGTCGATGCGGCCGAGCCGGGCCAGGCTGTGGGCCCCGACCATGCAGGCGAACGCCAGCGCCTCGCCGCGGGCGCGGGCGGCGAGCGACCCGGCGGCGTCCGCCGCCGCTCGGGGTCCGTGGGCGTCGTAGAGCGCGCTCAGCCGTCGTGCCTCCAGCCGGTCGCGGCAGTCGGGGTCGGTGACGGTGGCTTCGGCGTCGTCCAGCGCCTGCACGTGGCCGTCGACCCAGACCGCGCTGGTGTCGAACCGGGCGAGAGCGAGCTGGGTTCGCTGCCGGTCGTCGTGGGCCTGCTCGGCGAGCGACGCCAGCTCGTCGTCGGCCTCGTCTCGTCGACCCTGCAGGCTGGCGAGGTGGGCGGCGAGCAGCCGCGCCTCGAACCCGGCGCCCGCGTCGGCGGCCGTTCGGGCCAGGCTCTCGGCGAGCGGGAAGTCGTAGCGCCAGCGGGCGATCGCGGCGCCCTCGAGCAGCACGTCGGGGTCGCCGCCGCCGGCGAGCAGCCGCCAGGCAGCGACGCGCAGCACGTCCTCGTGGCGCTTGGGCCCCGCCCGCTCGACCGCGGTGGCGAGCGACTCGGCGATCGCCCGCGTGCGCAGCGCCGGCGTGCGGGCGCGCACGACGTCGCCGTAGATCGGGTGAGCGAGGTGCACCTGGAGGCGACGGCCGTTGAGGTGGCTGGTCAGCAGGCCGCGCCGCTCGAGCACCTCGGGCAGCGCGGGGTCGGGTAGGGTCGCCAGCTCGGCGGGGCCGAGTGGCTCGCCGTAGGAGACGAGCTCCATCAGTGCACGCTCGTCGTCGTCGAGCCGCCCGAGGCGCGCGTCGACGATCTCGACGAGGCGGGCCGAGGGCGAGAGCTGGCCGACGAGGCGCCACATGACGCCGTCGTGCTCGAGCGTGCCGTCGTCGAGCGCGCCCATGACGAGCTCCCGCAGGAACAGGGCGTTGCCCTGGCAGAGCTCTGTGAACTGCATCGCGGTCGCGGGGTCGACTGGACCGTCCAGGACCGCACCGAGCAGCTCGTCGATGGCGTCCGGGCCGAGCCCGTCGACGTCGACCCGTGCCGCCAGACCGTCCTTCCACAGGGCGACCACGGGGTCGGGAGCGACCTCGTCGGTGCGCACCGTGGTGAGCACGGTGACGTCGCCCGTGGCGGCGACCTGGTGGACGAGGGTGGCCGAGGCGTCGTCGAGGAGGTGGGCGTCGTCGACGAAGAGGAGGAGCCGGCGGCCGTCCGGCTGCTCCGCCAGAGCTGCCACGGACCGGCGCAGGAGATCGACGCGGTCGTCGACCGTCCCGGGGCCGGGTGACGCGGCGTGCAGCAGCGGGGCCATGGCGCCGAACGGGATCTCGGCAGCCGAGCTGGTCGCCACCGCGTACGCCGTCGCCATGCCCAGCTGCTCGGCGATGCGGAGGCCTTCCCGGGCGAGGCGGGTCTTGCCCACCCCTGCGGGCCCGGCGAGGACGATGCCGCCGGGCTGGGGCACCGTCAGCAGGTCGCGCAGGGCGGTCAGCTCCGCGGCCCGGCCGACCAGTGGCCAGTCGAGCGCTGACGCGGGCGCGACGGTTGTTGACCTGTGATCTTCCATGGGCGGTCCCAGCACGATCGTGGAGCACTCTTCGAATCGGCGCCTCACCGAACGGGAACAGTGTATTGCGAGAGTGTGACGGTTGTTGCTTTGCGGTGTCGAACTCTCGTTTCAGAGTAGTCACCACTCCTGACGGGGACGGGGGCTCTGGGGTGTGGTGGTCGGGCAAGCAGGCCCGGACCGCCGCGTGTGCTGGTGTGCGCCTGCGGGTGCAAGGCGGCCGAGCTGGGGCTGGGAAGAGGTTTGCGACCACCTCCTGCGTCCTGGGCCGGGTCTCCCCGATCACAGGAGAAGACGATTTGCTCAAGCGAACGATCAAGCAGGCCGCGGCTGCCGCAGCAGTGGCCACCGTGGGCGTGGTGGGCTTCGGCACCGCCGCCGGCGCTCACGCCCCCGACACCCACGTCGTCCAGCCGGGTGACACGCTGTTCAAGATCGCCGGCTCGAACTGGGCGGCCGTGGCTCAGGCCAACGGCATCGCCAACCCGGACCTGATCTTCCCCGGTGACGTGATCCGGCTCGACGTGTCGGCCTC
>JAFGPU010000245.1 GCA_016936035.1 Acidimicrobiales bacterium | reverse complement strand
GTCGGCGAGCACCGGTGGGGCGGCCACGCCGACCTCGTCGTGGTGCCGGGCCGCAACGTGGTGCCGCGCCCCGCCGGCCGCTCGTGGGAGGAGTGCGCCGCCTACCCGCTGGCCACGCTGACCGCCTGGCGCATGCTGCGCCGCGCCCGGGTGACGGCCGGCGAGTCCGTCCTCATCGTCGGCATCGGTGGTGGTGTCAGCACCGCGGCGCTGGCCCTGGCCCGGCGCATGGGCGCCACCGTGTACGCCACCTCTCGCGACGCGGCCAAGCGTCGCCGGGCCGTCGCCGCCGGCGCCGCCGACGCGTTCGACTCCGCGGCCGACTGGCCGGTGACGGTCGACGTGGTGGTCGAGAGCGTCGGGCCCGCCACCTGGGACCGCTCCGTGCGGGCGCTGCGCCGGGGCGGGCGCCTGGTCGTGTGCGGCGGCACGTCGGGGCCGAAGGTCGAGCTGAACCTGCCCCGGCTGTTCTTCGCCCAGATCGAGATCATCGGGTCGACGATGGGCTCGTACCCGGAGTTCGACCAGGTCACGCGCCTGGTCGACCAGGACCTGCCGGTGCAGGTGGACGAGGTCTTCGACCGGGCCGACTACCCCGAGGCGCTCGAGCGGCTGCGGCGGGGCGAGCAGCTGGGGAAGGTCGTGCTGCGCCACCCGGCCTGATTCCCGGCGGGGGCGGTGCCGGGCGGGCGTTAGCGTGGCCGCCCATGGAGCCGTCATCGCTGAGCGGGGCGAAGACCCGGCTCGCCGCGGAGATCGACCGGCGGGCCGAGCTGCTGGTCGACGTCTCGCACCAGATCCACGCCCGCCCGGAGCTCAACTTCGAGGAGCGCTTCGCCCACGAGCTGCTCACCGGGGTGCTCGACGACGCCGGACTCGCCGTCACCCGCTCGGCACGGGGCGTCGAGACGGCGTTCGAGGCCAGAGCGGGCCACGCCGGGCCCCGGGTGGCGGTCGTCTGCGAGTACGACGCCCTGCCCGGCGTCGGTCACGCCTGCGGGCACAACATCATCGCCGCCGCCGGGCTCGGCGCCGGGCTGGCGGCCGCGTCCCTCGCGGACGAGCTCGGCGGCCAGGTGGTCGTCGTGGGGTCGCCGGCCGAAGAGGGTGGGGGAGGCAAGGTCCCGCTCGTCGAGGGCGGCGCCTTCGACGGCGTCGCCGCCGCCCTCATGGTGCACCCGGCCGATGCCGACCTGCTGTCGATGGACGTCGTCGCGCTGCACCAGGCGCACGTCACCTACACGGGCGAGGCCGCCCACGCCGCCGCGGCGCCGCACAAGGGCCGCAACGCGCTCGACGCCGCCGTGCTCGGTTACGTCAACGTCTCCGCGCTGCGCCAGCACATCGACCCGCGCGAGCGGGTGCACGGCATCATCACCGACGGCGGCGACCGGCCCAACGTCGTGCCGCGGTACGCGCGGGCGGAGTGGATCGTGCGCTCCACGACGGTCGCCGACCTGGAGCTGCTCAAGGCCCGCTTCCTGTCCTGCCTGCAGGCGGGTGCCGACGCGGCGGGCTGCGAGATGCACGTCGAGTGGATCGACCCGGTGTACGCCGAGATGATCGACAACGCGGCCATCGGCGAGCGCTACCGGGCGAACGCCGGGGCGCTCGGGCGCACGGTCCGCGCCCCGTCGGCCACGAGGTGCGTCGTCGGCAGCACCGACATGGGAAACGTCAGCTACGCCGTGCCGTCGATCCACCCGATGATCCAGGTCGCGCCCCCTGGGGTCCCCATCCACACCTCTGCGTTCGCCGGGTTCGCCGCCGGTCCGGAGGGCGACCGGGCCGTCCTCGACGGCGCCAAGGCCCTGGCGTGGACGGTCGCCGATCTGTGGCTCGACCCGGACCTCGTCGAGGCGGCGCAGTCCGAATGGCGCGATCAGCTCGCCCTGCGCGGCGGCGGGGACGTGTCGTGACGACGCCGCCCCTCGCCGGACACCATCCGCTGCGCGGCGCCGGCGCCGTCCTACGATCTGGCCCCCTATGACGGTCTACGTCAGCGAGGACTTCACCCCCGCCGAGGCCGACGTCCTGCGCCGGTACTTCACCAACCTCGACGGTCCGGTGTTCGCCCTGGTCAACCTGCCCGAGGTGGTCAAGGGGGCGCTCTTCGCCCGCTACTCGCGCTCGCCCAAGAGCCTGCGACGGCTGTTCCTCGACGAGTTCGTGGGCGATCTCGACATCGCGGGCGACGCCACCGTCGACGCCACCGTCGGGCTCCAGCGGGCGGAAGAGCTCTACGACCGCGTGTTCTTCGAGTACGGCGACGACTCGGTGGCACAGCTCGGCGGTGTCCACCTGGCGTGCGAGCAGGCGTCCAACCTGCTCACCAAGGTGCTCGAGTGGGGCCGGCTCATGTCGTACCTCGAGCAGAGCACCCGCTACATCGCGTACGACGTGCGCCTCGGTGGCCGCTACCGCTACTACCGCGACCCCGAGGTGCTGGGCAGCCCGTTGGGGTTGCGGTACGTCGGCGACGTCGACCGCATGTTCGACACCTACGCCGGCATGGCCGCGACCATGCTCGACTACTTCCGCGAGCGCTTCCCCAAGCAGCCGGGCGACAGCGACTTCGTGCACCGGCAGGCGCTCAAGGCCAAGGCGCTCGACTCGGTGCGGGGCGCCCTCCCCGCCGCCGCGCTGTCCAACGTCGGCATCTACGCCTCGGGCCAGGCGTACGAGGCCCTGCTGCTGCGCATGCGGGCTCACCCGCTGCCGGAGGCCCGCAGTTACGCCGACCTGATGCTCACCGAGCTGCGCAAGGTCATCCCCAGCTTCCTCAAGCGGGTCGACCTGACCGACAGGGGAGTGGCGGCGAGCACCTACCTGGCCACCACCCGCACGGCGATGGACGAGATCGCGGCCCGCCTGTTCCCCGGGTCCGGCACCACACCCGACGCCGGTCCCCGCGTGGAGCTGGTCGAGTTCGACCCCGACGCCGAGGTCAGGCTCGTCACCGCGATGCTCTACGCCTACACCGACCGGCCCGAGTCCGAGATCGAGGCCCGCGTGCGCGAGATGACCGTCGATGAGCGGCTCGCTGTGGTCCGGGCCTATGTCGGCGATCGCACCAACCGCCGTCACCGGCCGGGGCGGGCGTTCGAGCGGCCGAGCTACCG
>JAFGPU010000244.1 GCA_016936035.1 Acidimicrobiales bacterium | reverse complement strand
GGGTCAGCCGGTCTCGACCGGCAGCCCGGCGGCGACCCAGGCGCTCATGCCCCCGGCGACGTTGCGGGCGTCGATGCCCAGGTCGCGCAGCGCCTCGGTGGCGCGGGCCGAGCGGTTGCCCGAGCGGCAGATGACGTACACGACGTCGGCGTCGGGCAGCCGGGACGGGTCGAACCGACTCAGGGGGTGGTGGATCGCAGACGGCGCGTGCCCGGACGCCCATTCGCCCGGCTCGCGCACATCGACGAGCACGGAACCGGGTGGCCGGCTGTGCGCGGCCGCGACGTCGACGGTGGGGATCTCAACGGTACGGCGGGTGAGGAATGACACGACCGCTACTCTAGCAATACCCCGGGGGGTATACAACGCCGACCGCAGTCGGCCTCAGGCCCGCACCCACGACAGGGTCAGCCCGACGGGGATGCTCACCAGCAGCACCACCTCCAGTGCGAGGAAGGCCCGCCGCAGCCAGGGCGAGGGACCGGCGACCGGCGCCGGCCGCGCCCACGTCGCCGCGGTGAACAGCCCCAGAGCGGCGACGAGCAGCACCCCGCCGGCGGACACGACCACGGGCACGTCGCCGAGGGTGCCGCCCACCACGACGGCGTTGCCGGCGTTCCAGGTGATCCACTCGGCCGCCACCCGGCCGGTGGACGGGACGCGAGGCGCCAGGGCCGCCCGCCCCACGCCGAGGCCGATCTGTGCCACCCCCGCCACCAGCACCAGGTAGGCGGCCACCCACGACCCGTCGTCCCAGCCGGTCGGGCCCGTCACCGCCGCCACCACCCCGCCGGCCACCACGCACACCGCCCCCGCCAGGGCGAACGGCGTCGCGACCGCGACCCGGACCCGCTCGTCGTCGGAGAGGCGGGCCCGCTGGTGGTCGGAGAGGGACGTCACCATCCGGAGCCTACGGGTCGCCACACCCCGGCCGGCCGTCCTGTGCCGGTCGCCGCGTCAGCCGGCGGCCCGCTCGCGCAGCAACGCCGTCACGGCCTTGCCGTCGGCCTGGCCCTTGGTGGCCTTCATCACCTGGCCGACGAAGAAGCCCGTGAGCTTGCCGCGCGCCTTGTCGTCGCCCTCGACGAACCGGGTCCACTCGTCGGGGTTGGCGGCGATGGCGTCGTCGACGGCGGCGGTGAGCGCATCCGCACCCATGGCCTCGAACCCCTTGGCCTCGGCGATGGCCACCGGGTCGTCGCCGGTGGCGACCATCTCGGCGAGGACGGCCTTGGCCTGGGTGGCGGTGAGCTCGCCCCCGGTCTCCATGATGACCAGCGACGCCAGCCGTGACGGGTCGAGCTTCTCGGCGCCCTCGACGGCCAGGTTGTGCTCGATGTGGGTGAGCACCCGGCGGGGGTCGCCTCCGGCGGCGATGGCCGCGCGGGCGAGGTCGTCGAGCCCCCGCTCGACCGCGATGGCCACGGGGCCCTCGGCGACCGCGACGCCCGCGACCTCGGCGAGGGCGGTGCGCCGCTGCGCCGGGAGCTCCGGGAGGGCGGCGTCGACCCGGTCGATCCAGTCGTCACCCGGATCGAGCGGAACCAGGTCGGGCTCGGGGAAGTACCGGTAGTCCTCGGCCTCCTCCTTGACGCGCAGCGTGTGCGTGCGGCCGTCGTCCTCGTTCCAGTGGCGCGTCTCCTGGCGCACCACCTCGCCGGCCTCGATCATCTCGATCTGGCGGCGCGCCTCGTAGTCGATGGCCCGCCCGAGCGAGCGCAGCGAGTTGAGGTTCTTGATCTCGCACCGGGTGCCGAACGGCTCGCCCGGGTGGTGCACCGACACGTTGGCGTCGACCCGCAGTGACCCCTCCTCCATCTTGGCGTCGGACGCGCCGACGGCCAGCAGGATCGACCGCAGCTCGGTCACGTACGCGCGGGCGTCGTCGGCCGAGCGCAGATCGGGCTTGGACACGATCTCGAGCAGCGGCACGCCCGCCCGGTTGTAGTCGACGAGGCTGTAGCCGGCGTCGGTGATGCGACCGCCACCACCCATGTGGGTGGACTTGCCGGTGTCCTCCTCGAGATGGGCGCGCTCGATGCCCACCCGCTGACCCGACGGCAGCTCGAGCGAGCCCTCGACGTTGATCGGCAGGTCGTACTGGCTGATCTGGTAGTCCTTGGGCATGTCCGGGTAGAAGTAGTTCTTCCTGGCGAACACCGAACGGTGCACGTCGCAGCCCAGCGCCCGCCCCAGGCGCACCGCCAGCTCGACGGCCTGCCGGTTGAGCACCGGCAGCGAGCCCGGCAGGCCCAGGCACACGGGGCACACGTTGTGGTTGGGCTGGTCGCCGAAGCGGTTGGGACAGCCGCAGAACAACTTGGTCGAGGTCGCCAGCTCGGTGTGCACCTCGAGCCCGATGACCGTTTCCCACGCAGACGCCATGGGCCCAGGCTAGGGCCGCGCCACGCTGCCCCTCGAACGGGCCCCTTGACCTCGAGCTCACTTGAGGTCGTACCGTCCCCCGGCAGCGTCCCGATGCATCGACGAGCGCGGACAGGAGGCCCCCGATGCACGCCATCCGCCAGCACGCCTTCGGGCCCCCGGACACCCTGCGCCACGAGGAGGTGCCCGACCCGGCCCCCGGACCCGGCCAGGTGCGCATCGCCGTCGAGGCGGCCGGCGTGCACCTCGTCGACACCTCGATCCGCCGGGGCGACAGCGGCGGCCCGTACCCGCGGCCTGAGCTGCCGATGACACCGGGACGTGAGGTCGCCGGTCTCGTCGACCGGGTGGGACCGGACGTCGACGCCGCGTGGGTCGGCCGTCGCGCCGTCGCCCACCTCGGCGCGGCGAGCGGCGGCTACGCCGAGATGGCGGTCGCGCCCGTG
>JAFGPU010000243.1 GCA_016936035.1 Acidimicrobiales bacterium | reverse complement strand
CGCCCGTCTCGCAGGTCACGACCTCGATCGGCCGGCCGTCGACGCCGCCCTTGTGGGTGTTCCAGTACTCGGCCGCAGCCTCCGAGGCCCGCAGCTCGTCGGTGTTGTCGAACGACGCCGTGGCGCCGTCGGAGACCATCCCGATGCGCACCGGCTCGCCCTCCGCCACGTCCTCGGGGCCGAGCAGGTCGGTGGCCTCGTCGCCGGTCGTCGCCTCGTCGTCCGTGGCTGCGGCGTCGCCGTCGTCGCCGCCGCACGCAGCGGCGACCAGCAGCAGCACGCTCAGGACGGCGAGGGCGAGCCCCCGCCGGGGCCGCACGCCGTGGCCGGCGGGGGTGTCCCCCAGCTGCTCGATGAGCCCGGGTCGCGGGCGGTGTGTCCTGGACATTCGTTCCCCTTGTGGTCGTGTCGATCGGTTGTCGCGGTCGGGCTGGTCAGCGGCGCCACCGGCACCGGGCTCGACGGTCATGGCGCCGGCACGTCCAGCACCACGGCGGACGACATGCCGCCGCCCGCGCACATCGCGGCCACGCCCGTGCCGCCGCCCCGTCGGCGCAGCTCGTGGATGAGGGTGACGACCATGCGCGTCCCCGTCATGGCCACGGGGTGGCCCAGGCTGCACCCGCTGCCGAGCACGTTCACGATGCCCTCGTCGATGCCGAGGACGCGGGTGGTGGCCACGCACATCGAGGCGAACGCCTCGTTGATCTCCCACAGGGCGACGTCGTCGACCGTCAGGCCGGCCCTGTCGAGCGCCTTGGGGATCGCGACCGTCGGTGCCAGCCCCGTCCGTTCGGGCGGCACCCCCACCGACGCCCACGCCCGGACGGCGGCGAGGGGCTCGAGCCCGTTCGCCTCCGCGAGGTCGCGCTCGGCCACGACCACGGCGGCGGCGCCGTCGTTGGCGCCGCAGGCGTTGCCCGCCGTGATGCTGAAGCCCTCGATCTCGGGGTGCAGCGGCTTGAGCGACGCCAGGCGCTCCATGGTCGTGTCGCGGCGGGGGTGCTCGTCGACGGCGAAGGTCGTCCGCGTGCCGTCACGCCGCACGACGTCGATGGGGACGATCTCGTCGGTGAAGCTGCCGTTGTCGATGCCCGCGACGGCCCGCTGGTGCGAACGCAGCGCCCACGCGTCCATCTCCTCGCGGGTGACGCCGGCCTCGACCGCCGCGTTCCACCCCACCGTGATGGACATGTCCATGTTGGGGGCGGTGGGCCGGTCGCGGTGGGTCGGCGAGAACCAGTCGTCCCACTCGTCGGTGCCCGGGGTGCGCCGGGTCGACCGGGGTGACGTCGACGACGACTGCACCCCGCCGGCGATCACCACCCGGTCCATGCCGGCCCGGACGGTGGCGGCCGCGGTGGTCAGCGCCGCCAGGCCGGAGGCGCAGTGGCGGTTGTGGGCGACCCCGGCCACGTGGTCGAGGCCCGCCTCGATCGCGGCGTAGCGGGCGATGTCGCCGCCGCCGTAGAGCGACTCGCCCAACACGACGTCGTCGATGAGGGCAGGGTCGACCCCGGCGCGCCCGACGGCCTCGGCGACCACCCGGGTGCCGAGCTCGAACGCGTCGACGTCGACGAGCGTGCCCTTGAACGCCGTGCCGATGGCGGTTCGCGCCGTGGACACGACGACAGCGTCTGCCATCGACATCCCCTCTCTCCCTCGGGAGCACCCGGGCCGGCCTCGCAGCCGAGCCGGTGTGCCCGCCGTCACTGTGAACGATATACTCGCATGGTGAGAACGTCGTTGCAACGCCCGGCAACGACGCTCCGAATCTTGTACCGAACGGTCGGACCGTAGTGGAGTCCACCCCTCATGAACAGGGCCCCGAGCAGCCCGACCCGGCCGCCGGGCGCTCGCCGAACGGTCGGCGGGTCACCGTCACCGAGCGCTGCCGTCCTCAGAGAACGGACCCGGCACGCTCGGCGGGGAGCGGCCGGATCATCCCGTCCTGCACGTACGACGCGACCATCGCCCCGTCGGCGCGGAACACGTCGGCCGTCCCGTAGCAGCGCCCACGGCCGGCGTACGGGCTGTGGTGCGACAGCAGCAGCCACTCGCGGGCCGGGGCCGGCTCGTGGAAGGTCAGCGTGTGGCTGACGACCCCGGTCGAGACCGTGACGTGGGCCTGCGCCTGCCCCACCCCGGCATGGGGCCGCATCGCCGTCGCGATGAGGAACCCGTCGGTGGCGAACGCGAGGAGCGCCTGGTCGACCGTGGGGTCGTCCGGTGCACCGGCGAAGCGGGTCCACACGTCGAGATCGGCGGGCCCCACCGCCTCGGGGTCGTCGACGTCGACGTCGCCCGCGATGCGGACCTGCCACGCGCCCTCACCGTCACCCGCCGGGCGGCCACCACCGGGGCCCGGCGCCTCGGGCATGGGATCCGCGTGGCGGATGAAGTCGGGCTCGTCGGCCGTGAGCAGCACGAGCGACCGGGTGCACAGCCGCTCGCCCTGGCTGATCGTGACCGTGCTGCTGGCGAACGCCCGGCCGGCGTGCATGCCCTCGACCGCGATGTCGACCGGCGCGTCCGGTCGGCCCCCGCGCGCGAACACCGTGTGCACCGTCTTGACGCTCTTCCCCTCGTGCCCGGCCAGGCCGGCCACGAGCGACTGCGCCAGCAGCTGGCCGCCGAAGATCACCCCGTGGCCGGCATCGACGTTCCCGGCGCGGTAGCGGCCGGGGCCGGCCGGCTCGAGGTCGAGCGCCCCGACCAGGGCGTCGATGGTGAGCACGGGCTACTTCGGTGGGAAGCGCAGGGCGCCGTCGAGCCGGATGTTCTCGCCGTTGAGGTACGGGTTGCGGGCGATCGACTCGACCAGCTGGGCGAACTCCTCCGGCCTGCCCATGCGCTTGGGGAAGATGATGCTCTTGACCAGCTGCTCCTGCATCTGCTCGGGCACGCTGAGCATGATCGGCGTGCCCATCGTCCCGGGGGCGATGGCACAGACCCGGATGCCGACGGCGCCGAGGTCGCGGGCCAGCGGCAGCGTCATGCCGAGGATGGCGGCCTTGGCGGCGGCGTAGGCGAGCTGCCCGGTCTGGCCCTCGATGCCGGCGATGGAGGCCGTGTTGACCACCACGCCGCGCTGGCCGTGCTCGTCGGGCTCGTTGCCGGCCATCGCCGCGGCGGCCAGCCGGGTCACGTTGAAGGTGCCGAAGGCGTTCATCTCCATCGTGCCCACGAAGGCGGCCTTGTCGTGGGGCGTCCCGTCGCGCGCCACCGTGCGCCCGCCGCCGACGCCACCCCCGGCGACGTTCACCACCAGCGAGAACGTGCCGACCGAGCGGGCGGCCTCGATGGCTGCGGCGACGTCGTCGTCGTCGTTGACGTCGCCCCCGACGGCGACCGCGCCGTCGCCCAGCTCCTTGGCCAGCTCGGCCCCGCGATCGGTGTCGCGGTCGAAGATCGCCACCCCGACGCCGAGGGCGGCCAACCGGCGCACGGTCGCGCCGCCCAGACCACCGGCGCCACCGGTCACCAGTGCAGATCGTCCACTCAGGTCCATGTCGTTCCTCTTCCCCTCAGCGTCTTGCTCGTGATCGGGCGGCGGGTGTCAGGCCGCAGCGGGCACGTCGACGCCCATCAGCCGGCTCAGGTTGCCACCCATCACGGCGGCGATGGCGTCCTCCGCCATCCCGTCGGGCAGGTGGTCGACGTAGCTGCAGGGATCGGCCAGGCCCTCCGGGTGCGGGTAGTCGGAGCCGAAGAGCAGGTGGTCGACGCCCATCAGGCCGACCAGCTCGTCGATGTCGTCCTCGTGGAACGGGTTCACGTAGACGTTGCGCTTGAACGCCTCGACCGGATCCTCGTCGAAGGCCTGGGGCATCTTGCGGTGCACGTCCTCGAGGTGCTCGATGAAGGGTGCGACCCAGTCGCCGCCGTTCTCGACCGACGCCACCCGCAGGTCGGGGAAGCGGGTGAAGAGGCCGTGGCACACGCACGCGGCCATCGTGTCCTCGATGGGCCGCTTGCCCATGGTCAGCATGCGGAAGGGGTCGGGCCGGAACGGCAGCATCTCCTGCGGCCCGGTCCAGTCGGCCTGGTAGCGCGAGTAGCCGCTGTCGGACGCGTGCATCGCCACCAGCACGCCGGCGTCGACCACGGCCTGCCAGAACGGGTCGAACTCCTCGAAGGCGATCGAGCGGGAGCCCCCGAAACCCGACGCCGGCGCCGGCCGGATCAGCACCACGCGGGCGCCGCGCTCGACCGCCCACTCGAGCTCCTCGATGGCCTTGTCGACGATCGGCAGGGTGATGACCGGCGTGGGGAAGATGCGGTCCTCGTAGTTGAAGGTCCACTCCTCGTAGATCCACTCGTTGAGCGAGTGGACCACCGCGTGCACCAGCGCGGGGGCGTCGCGCATCCGCTCCTCGAGCAGGCTGGCCAGCGTGGGGAACATCAGCGTCCGGTCGAGGCCCTGCTCGTCCATGAGCTCGAGGCGGGGCCCCGGCTCGCGGAACGCCGGGATGCCGCGCATCGGCTCGCCGACGATCTCGCGGTACGACTTCCCCTCGGGGTTGCCGACGCGGAAGTACTCCTCCTGCGCGCCCGGACGGGCCACGACCTCGAAGGTCGGGTTGGGGATGTACTCGCTGATCGTGCCCCGGACGACGATCTTCGTCCGGCCCCGCACCTCGACGTAGTCGATGGCGCCCCTGTAGCGGTCGGGCAGGTGGCGGGTGAACGCCTCCTTCGTCTCGTACAGGTGGTTGTCGGAGTCGAAGACCGGAGACCCAAGCCGTGTCGTCATGGCCCGGCACGGTACGCCGTTTCTAACGATTGGGTCAACTTTTCCCGCCGGAAGTGGCGTGGCACTGGACAGGACGCCGTCATCGGCCGGCGGGCATGCACGCCACCTAACATCTCGGTCATACTGGCGCACGACAAGGAGGGGTCATGGCCGCAGTCATGCAGGGCGTCCGCATTCTCGAGGTCGCCGAGCACACGTTCGTCCCCGCAGCGTCGGCGCTCCTCGCCGACTGGGGCGCCGAGGTCATCAAGATCGAGCACGTCGAGCGGGGCGACGCCATGCGGGGCCTGGCCTCGAGCGGGCTGGCGGTCATGGGCACCAACGTCCACGTGCTGCTCGAGCACTCGAACCGGGGCAAGCAGAGCATCGGGCTCGACCTGACCTCCGACGAGGGCATCGACATCCTCTACAAGCTGGCGGCGACGAGCGACGTCTTCCTCACGAACAAGCTGCCCAGCGTCCGCACCAAGCTGCGCATCGACGTCGACGACATCCGGGCGCACAGCCCCGACATCATCTACGT
>JAFGPU010000242.1 GCA_016936035.1 Acidimicrobiales bacterium | reverse complement strand
GCGGGCTCGCCCTTGGGGGTCAGCACCGGGCGGGTGCGCGGCTGGCCGCTGAACTCTTCCCACGCACCCGAGATCTCGAGCAGCTTGCGGACGGACTCGGTCGGCTGGGCGCCCTGGCGCAGCCAGTTGAGCGCCTTGTCGTTGTCGATGCGGACGGCGGAGGGGTCGGGACGGGGGTCGTAGATGCCCACGATCTCGATGAACCGCCCGTTGCGCGGCGACCGGGCATCGGCCGCGACCACGCGGTAGGTCGGCTGCTTCTTCTTGCCCATCCGCATGAGGCGGAGCTTGACGGCCACTCGTGTCTTCTTTCGTGTTCGGGGAGTCACCCGGTCGCGCGACCCGTCGCGCGAGCGGCGTGACCTAGCGGAGCGACCGACGATGATGCGCTGTGCGCGCCGGTCGGATCAAACCGCGGGCGATGACCAGGCTAGTCGAGTCCGGGCAGAGTGAAAGGTTGCTTGGGTGTGGTGCGCCCGGTGCCGGCGGGGGTGACCCGGCCGCCACCGCCCTTGCGGCCCTTCTTGCCCTTGCCCTTCTTGCCCCGCCCGGACCTGGCGCTCTTGGTGCCGGAGATGCCCGGCATGCGCTTCATGAGCTTCTGCATCTCGCGGAACTGCTTGAGGAGCTGGCTGACGTCCGAGGTCTGGGTGCCGCTGCCGTTGGCGATGCGCAGGCGGCGCGAGCCGTCGATGATGGTCGGGTCGACCCGCTCGTCGCGGGTCATCGACCGGATGATGGCCTCGACCCGGTTGACCTGACCCTCGTCGATCTCGGCGTTGCGCATCTCCTTGGGCATGCCGGGCATCATGCCCATGAGGTTCTGCAGCGGGCCCATCTTGCGCACCTGCTGCAGCTGCTCGAGGAAGTCGTCGAGCGTGAACTTGCCCTCGAGCAGCTTGGCTGCGGTCTGCTCGGCCTCTTCCTTCTCGTAGACCTGCTCGGCCTTCTCGATGAGGGTGAGCACGTCGCCCATGCCGAGGATGCGGCTGGCCAGGCGGTCGGGGTGGAAGAGGTCGAAGTCCTCGACCTTCTCGCCCGTGGAGGCGAAGGCGATGGGCTTGCCCACCACCTCCTTGACCGACAGCGCTGCACCACCGCGAGCGTCGCCGTCGAGCTTGGTGAGGATGACCCCGTCGAGCGCCAGCGCGGCGTCGAAGGATTCGGCGACCGTGACCGCGTCCTGGCCGGTCATGGCGTCGACCACGAGGAACGTGTAGTCGGGGCTGGTGGCCTGCGAGATGCGGCGCACCTGGTCCATCAGCTCGGCGTCGATGGCGAGCCGGCCGGCGGTGTCGACGATGCACACGTCGCGCCCGAGCCGCCGGGCCTCGTCGACGCCAGCGCGGGCGGTCTCGACCGGGTCGCCGGGCTGGCTGAAGACGGGCACGCCGACGCGCTCGCCCATCGTGCGGAGCTGCTCGACGGCCGCCGGGCGCTGGAGGTCGGCCCCGACGAGCAGCGGGTTGCGGCCCTGTTGGCGGAACCAGCGTGCGAGCTTGGCCGAGTTGGTGGTCTTGCCCGAGCCCTGGAGGCCGGCCATGAGCACCACCGTCGGCGGCCGCGAGGCGTACTGGATGCGGACGGACTCGCCGCCCAGCGCCTCGACCAGCGCCTCGTTGACGAGCTTGATGACCTGCTGGGCGGGGTTCAGCGCCTCGTGGACGCGGGCGCCGATCGCCGCCTCGCGGATGCGGGCGAGGATCGACTTGACGACGACGAAGTTGACGTCGGCCTCGAGGAGCGCGAGCCGGATCTCGCGCAGCACCTCGTCGACGTCGGACTCGCGCAGCGTTCCCTTGCTGCGGAGCCGGTCGAAGATGCCCTCGAACCGTTCTGAAAGCGACTCGAACATGAGTTGGAGAGCCTATCGGGGACGTGCCGCCGCGACGGTCTGCGCCAGCGGGCGCACCCGCCGACCTCTGGCCCCGCGGGTCACGTCAGGCCTGGCTGTCGCCGTTGCCCGCCGTGCCGACGACGAGGCGGCTGTCGACGCCGGCGACACCCGGCACCGACGCGGCGGCGCGCTCGATGTCGGCCTTGCCCGTCTCGTGCGGTGCCCCACCGGTGAGGATGGCGGTGCCTGCCACGACCTCGACCGACGGCTGCGGCAGGTGCCAGGTCCGCGGCGAGTGCGACAGCTCGTAGCGCACCCGCTCCGCGACCGCGTCGTCGCTGGCCGGGGCGCGCCGCGCCGTCAGCTGCCGCCGCAGGCTGTCACGCAGCTGCTGGCCCGAGGTCGGCGCGACGAGCAGCCCGATGACCACGCCGACGCCGAGGGCGAGCAGGCGCGAGACGCCCACGAACCGCCCGACCCGGTAGGTCGAGCCGACCGAGAGCCTGCCGGCGGCGTAGCCGGTCTTGACGCCCGCCTTGCCGACCCCGAAGGCCAGGCGCACCGGAAACAGGAGTGCTCGGAACAGCATGGCTCGCCTCCATTCACGCGAAGAGCGCCTCGACGAACTCGTCGGGGTCGAACTCCACCAGATCATCCACCGTCTCGCCCAGGCCGACCAGCTTGATGGGGATGCCGAGCGTGGCCTGGATCGCGAGCGCGATGCCCCCCTTGGCCGAGCCGTCGAGCTTGGTCAGCACCACCCCGGTGACGTCCACGGCATCGGTGAACTGCTGGGCCTGGACCAGGCCGTTCTGGCCGGTGGTGGCGTCGAGCACCAGCAGCACCTCGGTCACGTTGCCCGGGTCGCGGTCCGCCACGCGCCGGACCTTGCGCAGCTCGTCCATCAGGTTTGTCTTGGTGTGCAACCGGCCCGCCGTGTCACCGAGGACCAGGTCGTTGCCGCGGGCGGCGGCGCGTTCGACCGCGTCGAAGATCACCGACGACGGGTCGCCGCCCTCGCTGCCCCGCACGATGTCGGCGCCGGTGCGATCGGCCCACATCGCGAGCTGCTCGGCCGCCGCGGCCCGGAAGGTGTCGCCGGCCGCCATCACGACCGACCGGCCCTGGGCACCCTGCTGGCGGGCGATCTTGCCGATCGTGGTGGTCTTGCCGACGCCGTTGACGCCCACGAACAACCACACGTTGGGACCGCCCGCCTGGTGGTGGAGGGAGCGGTCGCTGGTGGCCAGCATGCCCTTGAGCAGGGCCTTCAGCCGTTCGAGCAGCACCTCGGGATCGCTGATCGACTCGTCCTTGGCCATGGTGCGCAGCTGGTCCAGGATCTGCTGGGTGGCGGCGACGCCGACGTCGGCGCGGATCAGGGCCTCCTCCAGCTCGTCCCAGGTCTCGGCGTCGACCTTGCGCGAGCGGATCGAGCCCAGGTAGCCGCTGAAGGTGCCGCGCGCCTTGGCCAGCCGATCGCGGAAGCTGGGCCGGACGGGCGGCACCTCGACGGGGGGCCCTTCGACCGTCGGCGCCTCGGGCGGCGGGGCGAGGACGGTACCGCTGGCCTGGCCCTCGTCCTCGACGACCACGACCTCGGATGCGCCGGCCTCGACGGGCGGCGCCGGCGGCGGTTCGAGGTCGGTGCTCCCCCGGGCGCGGAGGCCGACGTAGGCGAGGCTCGCGACGATCACGA
Source organism: Acidimicrobiales bacterium (assembly GCA_016936035.1). GTDB lineage: Bacteria > Actinomycetota > Acidimicrobiia > Acidimicrobiales > VFJN01 > ZC4RG19. The sequence goes on along the minus strand of JAFGPU010000242.1, from coordinate 963 downwards.
CGGCGAGCACGACGAGCAGGATGACGATCTCCATGGCGGACCCGGAGCCTACCGGCCCCCCATGGCCGGGCCCGCAGCCGGCCCTCACGGCCGGGCCGGCAGCACGGGGCGACCCGGAGACGAGGGCGCCCCCGCACCTGATAGCCTGACGAATCCGTCAGGTCCTCAGCTGATCATCCGGCCAGACGCCTCCGCCCCCTTCCCTGGAGATCCCCCGCCGATGCCGACCGCCGACGACCGTGCCGACCTCAGCCGACCGCTCTCCGAGATCAAGGCCGACCTGTTCAAGGCCCTCGGGCACCCGGCCCGCGTGCGGGCGCTCGAGGTGCTGGCCGACGGCGAGCGCACCGTCAGCGACCTGCAGCCCCTGGTGGGCATCGAGTCGTCGCATCTGTCGCAGCAGCTCGGCGTGCTTCGCCGCGCCGGGTTGGTGACCACCCGCAAGGAGGGATCGTCGGTCGTGTACGCCCTCAAGGACCCGCTGGTGGCCGACCTGCTGGTGGCCGCCAAGCGCCTCCTCCTGGCGACGCTCGCCGAGACCCGCGACCTGCTGGCCGACCTGGCTGCGGACGTCCCCGCTCGATGAGCGGGCCGCCCACCTCCGCCTCCCCCACCGACCGACCCGACGACGGCGCCGACACCACCGAGCGGCGTGCCGCGGGCCGGTGGGTGCGGCACCTCCTCCCCCGCCGGAGCGACTACGACGGCCTGAGCCGGTCGTGGCGGGCCGACGTGGTCGCCGGCCTCACGGTCGGCGTCGTCGCGCTGCCCCTCGCGCTCGCCTTCGGCATCACCACCGGGCTCGGTGCGTCCGCCGGGCTGACCACGGCCATCGTCGCCGGCGTCGTCGCCGCGATTTTCGGCGGGTCGCACGTGCAGGTGTCCGGCCCCACCGGGGCCATGACGGTCGTGCTCGTCCCGCTCGTCGCCCGCCACGGGCCCGAGGCGGTCGTGGTCGTCGGC
>JAFGPU010000241.1 GCA_016936035.1 Acidimicrobiales bacterium | reverse complement strand
TTGAGGCCGTGCTCGGCGGCCACCCGGGCGATCGATGCGGCGCGGGTGATGTCCTCGTAGGACGAGTTGGTGCACGAACCGATCAGGGCCGACGAGATCTCGGTGGGCCAACCCTCGTCGCGGGCGTGGCGACCGACCTCGCTGACCTTGTGGGCCCGATCGGGGGAGTGCGGTCCGTTGATCATGGGCTCGAGCCGGGAGAGGTCGATCTCGATGACCTGGTCGAAGTAGCTGCCGGGGTCGGCAGCGACCTCGGGGTCGGGGCGCAGGTCGGCCATGGCGGCCGCGGCGGCGTCCGCGACCGCCGACCGGCCGGTGGCCCGGAGGTAGGCCAGGCCGTTGTCGTCGAAGCTGAACAGCGAGGTCGTGGCCCCGATCTCCGCGCCCATGTTGCAGATGGTGGCCTTGCCGGTGGTGGACAGGGCGTCGGCGCCCGGGCCGAAGTACTCGACGATGGCGCCGGTGCCGCCCTTCACGGTCAGCACCTCGGCCACCTTGAGGATGACGTCCTTCGGTGCGGTCCACCCGGACAGCTCGCCCGTGAGGTGCACGCCGATGAGCTTCGGCCACCGGACGTTGAACGGGAAGCCGGTCATCACGTCGACGGCGTCGGCGCCACCGACGCCGACGGCGACCATGCCGAGGCCGCCGGCGTTCGGCGTGTGGCTGTCGGTGCCGATCATCATGCCGCCGGGGAACGCGTAGTTCTCGAGGACGACCTGGTGGATGATGCCGGAGCCGGGCGTCCAGAAGCCGATGCCGTACTTCGCCGACACCGAGCGCAGGAACTCGTAGACCTCGCTGTTGACGTCGACGGCGAGTCGCAGATCGTCGTCGGCCCCGGTGACGGCCTGGATGAGGTGGTCGCAGTGCACCGTCGACGGCACCGCCACCTCCGGCAGCCCGGCGGTCATGAACTGCAGCAGCGCCATCTGAGCCGTCGCGTCCTGCATCGCGACCCGGTCGGGGTCGAAGTCGGCGTAGCTGCGGCCCCGCTCGAGCTGCTGGCCCTGCGCGTCCCGCAGGTGGTTCACGAGGATCTTCTCGGCCAGCGTGAGCGGGCGACCGAGGCGTTCACGCCCGAGGGCCGCACGCTGAGGGAGGCGGTCGTAGACCTGCTGGACGAGCTCGATGGGGGTGGTGGCGGAGACGGCCATTGATCGCGATGCCCCTTGCGTCGACGGACGGAGGTAGACAAGTATATGACAAGTGCGTGAGGTCCGCTACCGAGCCATCGCCGACGAGCTGCGCCACCGGGTCGAACGTGGCGAGCTGGCGGCGGGCGCCCTGCTGCCCAGCGAGAGCGAGATGTCGGCAGCCTACGGGGTCAGCCGCGTCACGGTCCGGAAGGCCCTCGAGCTGCTCCGTGACGAGGGTCTGATCGACGCCCGTCAGGGGTTCGGGTGGTTCGTCGCCACCGACCCGGTCCGCCAGACGCTCGGGCGCCTGGGCACCATCGAGGCGCAGCTCGGCGAGCTGGGCGTCGGCTCCGAGCGCAGGGTCGTGGGCTTCCGCTTCGTCGCGGCGTCGCCCCGCGTGCGGCAGGTCCTCGACAGCGACACCGTGCTCGAGGTGCGGCGGGTCAACTACGCCGACGGCCAACCGTTCGCCCGTGTCACCGTGTGGTGCCCCGAGGAGGTCGGCGCACGCCTGTCACGCGCCGACGTCGAGAGCTCGCCGTTCTACGAGCTGGTCGACGTGCCCATCGGCGGCGCGACGCAGACCATCGGTGCGGCGGCGGCCGGCCGCGACGACGCTCACCTGCTCGCCGTGCCCGCCGGCTCGCCCGTGCTGCGCTGCGAACGCGTCACCCGGGGCGTCGACGAGCGCCCCCTGCTGGTGTCGGAGCACATCTTCCCCGCCCACCGCACCGAGTTCGTCGTGGAGCTGCCGCACGTCGAGCCGTCGATCAGCCCGTCGGGGTTGCGCCTCGTCGAGTGACGTCAGCCGCGAAGCCGGTCACCACCGGCCTGCTGCGTCACGGCGTCTGCATCTGCTCGGGCGACGCGCCCGGGGTGCAACCCGGCGCCGAGGCCTGGCCCGCGGTGCCGCCGGCGTCGGGGTCGGAGGCCGCCGCCACGGTGAAGCACCGCCCGCCCTCGCCGCCGAGCTCGGCGCTCGGCACGAGCATCGATGTGCCGACGGTGGCCGGCAGGTTCCGGGGCGGCTGGTCCGGCGCCAAGACGGTGACCACGTAGCTGGTGTCGCCGTCGCCCGTCCACGTCACCTGGACGCCCTCGGGGACCTGGTTCGCCTGGACGTCCGTGGGCGCCGCCGCGGTCGCGGCGGCGACGTCGTCGGCCGGCTGGTCGGACGCCGGGTCGCCGGCGTCGTCGCCCGCGACCACCAGCCAGGCCGCTGCGAGGGCCAGGATGGCGACCACGACGATGAGGATGATGACGGGCAGCGCCGGAGGGCCGGCCGACGCCGCCCGGGGCGTGGGGCGCGGTGCGTCGTCGCCGCCGACCACCTGGCGAGGGGCCGCCCGCTCGAGCCGTCGAGGTCGGTCGGTCGCCGGAGCGCGCGGGGCGAAGTCGTCGTCGAGCGGGCGCGACCGTCGCGACGCCGCCGCGCCGCGATCGGCATCGGTGTGGCGGGCGGCCGGGCCCGGCCCGGCCTCGATCTCGTGCCGCCGGGGAAGGCGGTCGAGACCCTGCGGATCGTCGCGACCCGCGGTGGCCCCGCGCGCCGACCCGGCCTGGCCCCTGTTCCGTTCCGGGGTCGGGGGCAGGAACGGCGAGGGCCCGAGGGGGGCGTCGAGCCTGCTGAGGTCGATGGGCGGGCGATCGCTCGGTGGGCCGAGCGGATCGAGCTCTGGATCGCCCGGACCGGCGCCGCGGGACAGCTCGGGAGGTGGCTGCGACCGACCCGTGTCGTCGCTGACGACCTCGCCGAACAGCGATCGCAGCTCGTCGCCGGCGCCGGGGAGCGCCTCGTCCTGCCGCCCCGACGCGCCGCGGGGTGGCGACGCCCAGGGGGCTGTACCGGCCTCGGACACCGTGGGCGGCGCGACGCCGTTGGCGTGGCCGTTGCCGTTTGCCTGGGGCCAGGGGCCCAGGTTCTGGTCCGGCCCAGCGGCACCCGTGCCGTTGGCCACGGGCCAGGGAGCGGCGTCGCGGCTCGGATCAGCGCCTGTCGGCCTGCCGGCCTGGGGCCAGGGACCGGGGTTGCCGTCCGGGCCCGCCGCACCCGGGCTGTTGGGTAGCGGATCGGTGTACCAGGCCGGGAGCTCGTCGAGCTCGGGGGGCCGGCTCGGGGGAGCGAAGTCGGGCCCGACATCGGTGCCGCTCGCCGCCGGCGTGTCGGGGTGCGCCGGTGCGGGGTCGTCGGGCGGCGGACCCGCGGCCCAGGACGGCACCTCGGCGGCCTGCTGGTCACCCGCCGGCCAGCTCGAGGGCCACAGGGCGCTGTCGGCCGGCTCGCCCGGGGCCGTGCTCGGCCACAGAGGTTCTGCGGGCGGCTCGGCGGCAGACGCCCAGGTCGTGGTGTCGTGGCCCGGCGCGGCGGCCGGTGGGGTGTGGGCGTCGGGCGCCCCCTCGGCGAAGGGGAAGATCGTCGGCGCTGGGGCCTCGGGCTGGTCGAACGGCGGCGCCGGCGGCTCTGCCGCCGCGGGTGGGAGCGGTGCTGCGGGCCAGCCGGTGGGTTCGGCCGCCGCGGGTGGTGCTGCGGGCCAGTCGGTGGGTTCGGC
>JAFGPU010000240.1 GCA_016936035.1 Acidimicrobiales bacterium | reverse complement strand
GACAGCGACCGGGGGCTGTACACGATCCGTCACTCGACGGCGCACGTGCTGGCCCAGGCCGTGCTCGACCTGTTCCCCGACGCCACGTTCGGCATCGGGCCCCCGGTCGAGGACGGCTTCTACTACGACTTCGAGCTGCCGGGCGGCGCCACGTTCACCCCCGACGACCTCGAGCGCATCGACGCCCGCATGCGCGAGATCATCGACGAGCGTCAGGCGTTCGTGCGCGACGAGATCCCCGCGGACGATGCCCGGTCGATCTTCGCCGGCCACCCCTACAAGCTCGAGATCATCGAGAACGCGTCGACCGACCCGATGTCGGGGACGGGCGAGCACGGCGAGGTCCGCACCTACGAGAACCCGCCGGCCAAGCCCAAGGACCATGCACCGTTCCACGGGCGGCCCGGCTTCATCGACCTGTGCCGCGGCCCGCACGTCGTCGACACCGGAACCCACCTCGGGCACTTCAAGCTGATGCGGGTGGCCGGCGCGTACTGGCGGGGCGACGAGCACAACGCCCAGCTCCAGCGCATCTACGGCACCGCCTGGGACAGCCGCAAGGCGCTCGAGCAGCACCTGCACCACCTGGAGGAGGCCGCCAAGCGCGACCACCGCAAGCTGGGCGCCGAGCTCGACCTGTTCCACTTCCCGCCCGAGGTGGGCAGCGGCCTGCCGCTCTACCACCCCAAGGGCGGCCTCGTCCGCAAGCTGATGGAGGACTACAGCCGGTCCGAGCACGAGCGGGCCGGGTACGAGTTCGTCTACACGCCGCACATCGCCAAGGGCGACCTGTTCAGCATCAGCGGGCACCTCGAGTGGTACGCCGAGGGCATGTACCCCCCGATGGAGCTCGACGAGGGGCACAAGTACTACCCCAAGCCCATGAACTGCCCCATGCACATGCTCATCTACGGGTCGCGCCAGCGCTCGTACCGCGAGCTGCCGCTGCGGCTGTTCGAGTTCGGCACCGTGTACCGCTACGAGAAGTCCGGCGTCGTCCACGGCCTGCTCCGGGCCCGGGGGTTCACCCAGGACGACTCGCACATCTTCTGCACGGCCGAGCAGCTGGGCGACGAGCTCGCGAGCCTGCTGGCGTTCGTGCTCAAGCTGCTGCGCGACTACGGCTTCGACGACTTCGAGGCCGAGCTGGCCACCAGGCCCGACAAGTTCGTGGGCGACCCCGCCGACTGGGACGAGGCCGAGGAGCTGCTGCGCCGGGCCGTCGAGGCGTCGGGCATCCCGTACGTCATCGCCGAGGGCGAGGGCGCGTTCTACGCGCCGAAGATCGACGTGCACGTGCGCGACGCCATCGGGCGACGCTGGCAGCTGTCCACCCTGCAGGTCGACTTCCAGTTCGCCGACCGCTTCGACCTCGACTACGTCGGGGCCGACAACCAGCGGCACCGCCCCCGCATCATCCACCGGGCGCTCTTCGGCTCGTTCGACCGGTTCTTCGGCGTTCTGCTCGAGCACACCGCCGGCGCGCTGCCGGCGTGGCTCGCGCCGGTGCAGGTGCAGGTGCTGCCGGTGCGCTCCGACCACGAGGATCATGCCCGAGGGCTGGCCGAGCGCCTGCGGGGCGAGGGCTTCCGCGTCGAGGTCACCGACGCCGACGAGCCGCTCGGCGCCCGCATCCGCAAGGCCAAGCTCGACAAGGTTCCCCACGTCGTGGTCGTCGGCGACGACGACGTGACCCACGACACCGTCGGCGACAACCCGCGGGGCGGCGAGGTCGAGCGCGACCTGCCGGTGGCCACGTTCGTCGAACGGCTGCACGCCGCCGTCGACGCGCACGCGTGATGGCCGACGAGGCACGCTCCTCGCATGGCGACCAGCCGCCGCGCGACCAGCCGGTGCGCCCACGGGCCATGGACCGCATCTGGGCGGGGTGGCGGTCGACGTACGTGGCCGCGGCGGGCAACGGCGCACTGGCGGGGGAGGGGTCGATCTTCCGGCGCATCCTCGACTCGGGCCTGCCCGACGAGGAGACCCACGTCGTCTGGCGGGGCGAGCGGGTGTTCGCCATCCTCAACGCCTTCCCGTACACGAGTGGGCACGTCCTGGTCATGCCCTACCGCGAGGTCGGCGAGCTCGAGGACCTGCGCCCGGACGAGGCGGCCGAGATGTGGTCCGCCGTGCGCGACGCGGTGGTGGCGATCAAGGCCGCATACTCACCGCAGGGCGTCAACGTCGGCCTCAACCTGGGCGAGGCGGCGGGCGCCGGCATCCCGTCGCACCTGCACGTGCACGCGCTGCCCCGGTGGAGCGCGGACTCGAACTTCATGACCGCGATCGCCGAGGCGCGGGTGCTGCCCGAACCGCTGGACGACTCGTGGGCCAAGCTGCGGGCCGCCTGGCCGGTACCGACGTGACCGACAGCGGACCGAGGCCGGTTTCCGTGACGGGAACGCCGGTCGCTACCGTCGCTGGCGCCATGGCGGACGACCGCACCCCCGACGACGTGACCGACGAGACGGCCGCCGAACCCGCCGTCGACGGCGGTGCCGACGACGACCGGCGCGACGACGCCTCCGCCGATGCGCGTCGCGGCGACGCCGACGTCGTCGACGAGCTGCCGGAGGACCTCGACGCCGCCGGGTTCGTCGGCCCGTACCTGTTCCCCAACAACAACCGTCGCCGGGTTCCCGGGTACCTCTACCTGGCGATCGCCGCGGCCTGCGTGGCGGTGTGGGCTCTCGTCGACGGCTCGCCGTACGTCAACGGGGGCTTCCTGCTTGCGGCCGTGCTGCTGGCGGTCGTCGGCGCCTACCACCTCGTCAGCGGCTGGAACCTCGACGTCGACGAGCAGGACGCGCTGGTGGCTGCCACCCGGGCCGTCGGCTTCCCCGTCGGCCATGCGTCGGCGCAGATGGGGTGGCGGGGGCTGCTCAGCCGGCCCACCTGGCGCATCCTGCTGTACTCGGCCGAGAACCCGCCCCTGCACCGGGGCCTCGTGCTGGTCGACGGCGTCGACGGCGACATCATCGAGCACTTCGTCGAGGACAACCCCGAGGACTGGTCCGACCTCGTCGCCGACGGCTAGCGCACCGG
>JAFGPU010000239.1 GCA_016936035.1 Acidimicrobiales bacterium | reverse complement strand
CGGCTGTCGATGTCCTCGCCGGTCACGGCCTTCACGACCCGGGGGCCGGTCAGGAACATGTACGCGTCGTCGGACATCACCACGAAGTCCATCAGGGCCGGCGAGTAGGTCGCGCCACCCGCGCAGGGCCCCAGGATCATGGCGACCTGGGGCACGCGCCCCGACGCCGCCACGTTGGCGCTGAACACGCGGCCGTAGCCGTCCAGCGACGCCACACCCTCCTGGATGCGCGCCCCGCCGGAGTCGTTGATCCCGACCACGGGCACGCCGCCTCGCGTGGCCTGCTCGATCGTGCGGGCGATCTTGTCCGCGTGGGCCTCGCCCAGCGACCCGCCCAGCACGCGGCGGTCCTGGGCGTAGACGTTGACCTGTCGGCCACCGATGGCGCCGGTGCCGGACACGACCCCGTCGCCGTCGGGGCGACGGCGCTCGAGCCCGAAGGAGCTCTTGTCGTGGTGCCGCTGCGACCCGAGCTCGACGAAGCTGCCCGGGTCGAGCAACACGTCGAGGCGGGCCCGCGCCCCGTCGCCGGGGCGCAGGTCCTGCGGGTCGACGGCCGGCATCGCGGCCTGCTGGATGGTGGAGCCCATGGGTCGGGTGTCTTTCACCGGGTGAAGACGAGACTGGCGTTCTGCCCGCCGAAGCCGAAGGAGTTGCTCATCACGGCCTCGACGGGGGCCTCGCGCGGGGCGTCGGTGACGACGTCGAGGTCGATGGCGGGGTCGACCGTGCGGGTCCCGGCGGTCGGCGGCACCAGGCCGGTGCGCAGCGCCTGGACGGCGAACACGGCCTCGACGGCACCGGCGGCGCCCAGCAGGTGGCCCGTGACGCCCTTGGTCGAGGACACCGCCACCCCGTCGATCGCGTCGCCGTACACCACCCGCAGGGCCCGCGCCTCGGCCGCGTCGTTGAGCGGCGTGGAGGTGCCGTGGGCGTTGACGTGGCCGATGGCTGCCGGGTCGACCTCGGCGTCGGCCAGGGCGCGCTGCATCGCCAGCACGGCCCCGGCGCCGTCCTCGGGGGGCGCGGTCGCGTGGTGGGCGTCGGCCGACGCGCCGGCGCCGGTGACGTAGGCGAAGATCTCCGCGCTGCGTGCGCGGGCGTCCTCCTCGCGCTCGAGGACCACGATGCCCGCACCCTCGCCCATGACGAACCCGTCGCGCTCGGCGTCGAAGGGCCGCGAGGCGGTCACCGGGTCGGCGTTGCGGGTCAGCGCGCCCATCTGGGCGAAGGCGCTGACCGAGAGCCCGGTGATGCCGGCCTCGACGCCACCGGCGACCATCACGTCGGCCTGGCCCGACCGCAGCAGGTCGCGGGCGACGTGGATGGCGGAGGCGCCGGCCGCACACGCCGTGTTGACGGTCATGTTGGGGCCGCGGGCGCCCGAGCGGATCGCGATCGTCCCCGCCGCCGTGTTGGACAACATCTTGGGGATGAACAGGGGCGAGGTCCGTGCCGGCCCGCGCTCCAGGTAGTTCGGGTACTCGCTGTCCCAGGTCTCGGCGCCGCCGATGCCCGAGCCCAGCAGCAGCCCGACCCGGTCGCGGACGTCCTCGTCCAGACCCTGCCCGTACGGCTCGCCGTCGGCCGGGGTCACCAGGCCGGCGTCGGCCAGGGCCTCGGCGGCCGCCAGCAGCGCCAGCTGCGTGTAGCGGTCCAGCCGGCGCTTGGTGCCGCGGCCCAGCTCGGCGTCCGGGTCGTACTCGGGGACCCGGCACGCCAGGGTCACCGGCGTGCCGGCGTCGGACAGCGCCGGGTCGAGGGCGGCGGCGGCCTTGCCGGCCAGCACGCCCTCCCAGGCATCGGTCACCCCACGCCCCGCGGGCGTGACGGCGCCGAGGCCGGTGACGACGATGCGAGGAAGGGTGCGCATGTCAGGCCTCGCTCCCTGCGGGCTCGCTCTGCCGCTCAACGTTCTTGGCGTCGGCCGCGTTCACGGCGTCGCCGACGGTGCGGACGTCCTCGAGCTCCTCGTCCTCGAGCTTGATCCCGACGCGCTCCTCGACGGCCAGGGTCAGGTCGACGACGTCGAGCGAGTCGAGCCCCAGCGCCTCGAACGTGGCCTCGGGCGCGATCTCCTCGGCGGGGATGTCGAAGTCCTCGACGAGGATCTCGGTGAAGGTGGTCAGCAGGTCCTGGTTCATTGCATGCTCCCGTTGTCGGGGTCGTGTGCCACCCGGCGGTCGCCGGGTGGAGGTCTGGTGGGGGGCGCGGTCAGATCGCGGCGCCGCCGTCGACGGGCAGGACGCTGCCCGTGACGGCCCCGGCCAGCGGCGAGGCCAGGTAGGCCACCGCCGCGGCCACCTCGTCGGGCTCGACGGGGCGGCCGGTGGGCGCCAGGTCGCGCAGCTGGGCGCGGGCGTCCTCGGGCAGCGCGTTGGTCATCGCCGTCGCGACGAACCCCGGCGCGACCGCGTTGACGGTCACGCCCTTGCGGGCGACCTCGCGGGCCAAGGACTTCGTGAAGCCGATCAGGCCGGCCTTGGCGGCGCCGTACAGCGACTGGCCGGCGTTGCCTCGCAGGGCCACGATGGACGAGACGTTGACGATGCGGCCGTAGCGCGCCCGCATCATGGGCCGGACCGCCGCCTGGGCGACCAGCATCGCCCCACGCAGGTTGACCTGCAGGGTGCGGTCGATGCGGTCGGCGTCCAGGCGCAGCAGCAGGTCGTCGTCGGCGATGCCGGCGTTGTTGACCACCACGGCCAGGGTGCCGAGGTCGCCGGCACGCCCCAGGGCGGTGGTCACCGAGGTCGGGTCGGCGACGTCCAGGTGCAACGGTTCGGCCTTGCCATCGCACGCCGCGGCGACGGCCGCCGCCCCGTCCTCGTCGGAGCGGTAGCCGACGAGCACGGTGTGGCCGGCCGCGGACAGGGCGCGGCACACGGCGCCACCGATGCCGCCGGACCCGCCGGTGACGACGGCGACCGGGTCGTTCGGCTCGCCTCGGGTGGGGCGCGGGGTGGTCACGCAGGCTCCTCGGTGGTCCAGGTGAGCAGGGTCGAGCCCCAGGTCAGCCCGGCGCCGAAGGCGGTCAGCAGCACCCGGCTGCCCGGGTGCAGCCGGCCGGCGGCGCGGGCGTCGGCCAGGGCCAGCGGGATCGACGCGGCCGACGTGTTGGCGTGGCGGTCGACCGTGACGTGGCAGCGCTCGGGCGGCATGCCGAGGCGGTCGACCACCGCGTCGAGGATGCGCTTGTTGGCCTGGTGGCCGACGAACAGGTCGACGTCGTCGAGACCGAGCCCGGCGGCCTCCAGCACGGCCCGCGAGGACGCGGCCATGCGCTGCACCGCGTTGCGGTAGACCTCGCGTCCCCGCATCGTCAGGTAGGTGCGCCCGGCGTCGTCGTCGGCGACGGGCAGGCGGGTGCCGGTGGCCTCGCGCCACAGGATCGACGGGTCCGTGCCGTCCGACCCCAGGTCGAAGGGACCGAGCGAGCCGCGGTCGTCCGCCCCGAGCACCACGGCGCCGGCGCCGTCGCCGAAGAGCACGCGCACGGTGCGGTCGGCGGGGTCGACGACCCGGGTGAGGGTCTCGGCACCGACCAGGAGCACCGGGGCGCCGGTGGCGAGCACGCTGCCCGCCGCCAGCTGGAGGCCGTAGACGAACCCGCTGCACGCCGCGTTGACGTCCAGCGCGGCGACCTCGACCCCCAGCCGGGCGGCCACCAGGGGCGCGGTCCCGGGGATCGGGTGGTCGGGGGTCGTGGTGGCCACCAGCAGCAGGCCCAGGTCGGCGGCGGCGATGCCGGCATCGTCCAGGGCGCGCTGCGCCGCACGGGCGGCCAGGTCGGAGGTGGCGTCGGCGGCGTCCGCGACGTGGCGCTGGGCGATGCCCGTGCGCGTGCGGATCCACTCGTCGGAGGTGTCGAGCACCTTCGCGAGGTCGTCGTTGGTGACGACCTCGGCCGGCAGGTCCACGCCCAGGCCGAGCACGGCCACGGGCAGGCCGGGGCGCACGGTGGACGGGCCGGCCGGGGCCGGTGCGGTCAGCGTGGAGGTCATGGGTGTTCCCGCCAGCCGGTCAGGCGCGCGCCAGCCAGAGCACGCCCTCGCCCGCACCCAGGGGCTGGGCGAGGCCGGCCAGGGCCCCGGCGACGCGCCCCGCCCGGGGCGCGCGCAGCTCGATGGGGCGGCCCGCCGACTCGACGGTGGCGACGACGTCACCGGCGGCGACGTCGGTGCCGTCGTCGGCGAGGCGACGGACCCGGCCCTCGACGGGCGTGGTCACGACGGCGCAGTGCGGGATCGGGATCATGGTCGTGTCCTCGTGCTCGTGGTGGGCTGGTCAGGCGTGGACGGACTGGGCGTCGAGGGCGGCGAGGACGTCGGCGACGGCCTCGGGACCCGCGACGGAGACGCAGGGCAGGTCGGGCACGGTGCGCTTGGCGCAACCGGCCAGGACGCCACCGGGGCCCACCTCGACGATGAGGTCGACCTCGTCGGCGGCCAGGGCGTGCTGGACGTCGATCCAGCGCACCGGCGCGAGGATCCCATCCACCAGGGCCCGGGCGACCGCCTCGCCGGACGTGCGGGGCAGCCCGTCGATGCCCGAGACGACCGGGACGGCGGGGTCCTGGACGTCCAGGTGGCGCAGGAGGGTGTCGACGCGCACGACGGCGGGCGCCATGGCCTCGGAGTGGAAGGCGCCCTCGACCTTCAGCGGCAGGGCCCGGCCTCGCTGCTCGGCGGCACGGCGGCCGACCTCGTCGACCGCTTCCGGGGTCCCCGCCACGACGACCTGCCCGGGGGCGTTGGCGTTGGCGATGCAGGCATCCGGGACCCGTGCGACGAGGTCCTCGACCACGTCGAGGTCCAGGCGGACGATGGCGGCCATCGCGCCCGGCGAGGCGGCGCAGGCGCGGCCCATCGCCTCGCCGCGCGCGACCACCAGGTCGGCACCGTCGCGGCGGGCCAGGACCCCGGCCGCCACGGCCGCGGTGACCTCGCCCAACGAGTGGCCGGCGACGACGTCGGGGCGCACCCCGGCGTCCAGCAGGGCGTCGAAGGCCGCCAGGGAGGCGGCGTGGATCGCCGGCTGCGCGAGGGCTGTCGACGCGGCGCAGGCGTCGGCGTCGTCCGCGGCCGTGCGCAGGTCGATGCCCGCCCGCTCGCCGACCAGGTCGAAGGCGGCAGCGTGCGGGGTGTCGGCCCAGGCGCTGGCCATGCCGGCGCGTTGGGCGGCCTGGCCGGGGAACACGAAGGCGGTGCGCATGGAACCTCTGGGACGGCGGTGGGCGTCGCTCGGAGCCGAACTTGACGTCGACGTCATGTTCGACGGTGACGACTCAACCCGAAACTGACGTCGGTGTCAACAACCTTCGGACGCGCCGCTCCTGCCCGTTCGGACACGCGGCGGGTCGCCCGGGCACGGCTTCCGGGGAAAGGCCACCGCGGCGGCAACGCGGGGGGCACACTGCGTCGTGACGCGCCGAGGGGGCCGCAGACGGCCGGATGCGCGAGAACGAGGCCCGTCCATGACCATCCACCGGCCCCCGTGGTCCCAGCTGCTGGAGACCGCGAACCGGGCGACCCGCCTGACCGAGCTGGCCGGCCTCCTCGTCGACCACCTCGACGCGCTCGACGCGCGCCCCGCGGCCGTCTGGACGAGGAGGCCGCGGGGCCCATGGGACGTCGTGGCCGCCCTCGGGGAGGTCCCCGCCGAGCCGCCCGCGGACGGCACGGGCTGGCACGTGCAGACGATCCCGACGGCCCACCGGGTCACGGCGATGGGATGGCGGGGCGAGGTCGAGGAGGACACCGCCATCTCCCTGGCGGCGGTCCTCGAGACCACGCTGCGCCGGATGGAGGCGCAGGACGCGACCACGGCGGTCACGCACACCGCGGAGCAGCGGCTGGCCAGCATCCTCGACGCCTCGCCGGACGCGGTGCTCGTGGTCGACGCGGAGGGCCGGATCGTGCG
>JAFGPU010000238.1 GCA_016936035.1 Acidimicrobiales bacterium | reverse complement strand
CGGGCCCTCCACCGGCCGCGGACGACGACGACTACCGACCGGCGCACATGGCCCGACACCGGCCGCGCTAGTGCGCCGGCGCGAGACGGTGCACGCTGCGCTCTCACCGCGCCCGTCGGGCTAGTAGGGTCGCCGGCCATGCCCGTGCGCATCGTCACCGACTCGGCCGCCGACCTCCCCGCGGACGAGGTCGAGCGGCTCGGGGTCGAGGTCGTCCCGCTGTCGATCCGCTTCGGCAGCGACGAGTACACCGACGGCGTCGACCTCTCGGTCAGCCAGTTCTACGACAAGCTCGCGACCACGGCCGACCTGCCCGAGACGTCGGCCCCGGCTCCGGGCGCGTTCGACGCCGCGTTCCGCCGCCAGGCCGAGGCGGGCGCTGACGCGGTCGTCTGCATCAACCTGTCGTCCGGCCTGTCCGCCACGCTCCAGTCGGCGCAGACCGCCGCGGCGGCGGCCGAGGGCCTCGACGTCCGGGTCGTCGACTCGCGCTCGATCACCGCCGGACTGGGCACGCAGGTCACGCTCGCCGCCGAGGCGGCGCAACGTGGCGCCAGCGCCGACGAGATCGTGGCGCTCGTCGAGGACCTGGCGAGCCGCACCCACGTCTTCGGGGCGCTCGACACCCTCGACAACCTCAAGAAGGGCGGCCGCATCGGCGGCGCCCAGGCGCTGCTGGGGTCCTTGCTGTCGATCAAGCCCGTGCTCGACCTCTCGTCGGGCGAGGTGGCCGAGGCCGGCAAGGCCCGCACCCGCCGCAAGGCGCTCGAGTGGCTGCGCGACAAGGTGTTCGAGGTGCCTGCGGTCGAGCACCTGTGCGTCGCTCACGGCATGGCCCCCGACCTCGACGACATGTTGACCCTTCTCGCGCCCCGGTACCCCCGGGACTCCATCCGGGTCACCACCATCGGACCCACCATCGGCACGCACGGTGGTCCCCGGGTGATGGGATTGACATGGGTGGCGCCCGCCTGATGTCCGCCAGAAGGGCGGATCCCTGACCCTGCGTCAGGGGGAGCGGTTGAGTACGGTGGGTGCACCGTGGCAGTGACGCCTCCTCCCTCCGGCCCGTCGCAATCCGCCGGCGTCTCCGCCGGCGTGCTTCTCGGTGCCCGGTATCGGCTCGACGACCTCCTCGCATCGGGTGGGATGGCACAGGTGTGGCTGGGCACCGACGAGGTGCTGCGACGCGCCATCGCGGTCAAGGTCCTCCACCAGCACCTCGCGGCCGACGACACGTTCGTCACCCGGTTCCGCCACGAGGCCATCGCGGTTGCCCGCCTGTCCCACCCCGCGATCGTCAACGTCTACGACACGTGCAGCGACGACGGCGTCGAGGCCATCGTCATGGAGCTCGTGCGCGGCCAGACGCTGCGCGAACGCCTCGACGAGGGCCCGCTCGACCCGTGGGTCGCGGCCAACATCGCCGCCCAGGTGGCCGGCGCCCTGTCGGTCGCCCACGCCGCCGGCCTGGTCCACCGCGACATCAAGCCGGCCAACATCCTGCTGTCCGAGGACGGGCGGGTGAAGGTCGGCGACTTCGGCATCGCCAAGGCGGCCGAGTCGGCCGACCTCACGCAGGAGGGCTCGTTCCTCGGCACCGCCAAGTACCTGGCGCCGGAACAGGTCGAAGCCAAGCCGGTCGACGGGCGCACCGACCTCTACAGCCTCGGCGTCGTTCTCTACGAGATGCTGTGCGGACGTGTCCCGTTCGAGGCCGACAGCAGCTCGAGCACGGCCCTGGCCCGGTTGCACAGCGACCCCCAGCGCCCCCGGCTGATCAAGCCGGGCGTGCCGCGCGAGCTGGAAGCCATCACGATGCGGCTGCTCGCCCGCGATCCCGCCGGCCGCTACCCCACCGCCACCGACGCCCGGGCAGCGCTCCTCGGCGCGGGCGCCGACGACCGTGCGTCCTCGGGCGACGAGACCGTGGCCGAGCCGCGCCGGGCCGCGCCGCTCCCGCCCCCGCCCCCGGGCGCGGCGGCGCCCGCTCGCCACACCCAGGGCGTCACCACCGTCGGCGGGGCCCAGACGTTCGCCGACAGCGAGCGCCGGTGGCTCGTGCCCACCCTGCTGGTGGTGCTCGTCGCCGTGGCGCTCGGCGTGGCCGGGCTGCTGCTCCAGGGCTCGGGTGACGGCCTGTTCGGCGAGCCGGGAGACGACACCGGATCGGACGACCCACCGGTCGCGGCGGACGAGCCGGTGACGATCGTGCGATCCATCGACTTCGACCCCGCCGGCGGCGACGGCGAGCACACCGAGGAGGCGCAGGCCGGCAACGCGTTCGACGGCGACGCGACCACCTCGTGGTCGAGCGAGCGGTACAACTCGCCCGCCTGGGGCGGGCTCGGCAAGCCCGGCGTCGGCCTGATCCTCGAGCTCGAGTCGTCCACCGAGATCCGCTCCCTCGAGTTCGACACACCCCTGTCCGGGTGGGAGGCCGAGGTCTACGTGTCCGACGACACTCACAAAAGTCTCGACGACTGGGGCGACCCTGCGGCGACCTTCGACTCCAACAGCGACGGCACCGCGACCGTCGAGCTCGACGACGAGGGCAGCGCAGTGCTGCTGTGGTTCACCCGCGCCAGCGACAACGGTCAGGTCACCGTGCAAGAAGTTCGCATCGCGCGCTGACCTACGCTGCCGTCATCACCCCGGCCGCCGACGACCGCACGCTGGTCACCGCCGCCCAGGCGGGTGACCTTGACGCGCTCGACGCGCTGCTGCGCCGCCACCACGACCGGCTGTGGCGGCTGTGCCGCAGGCTGGTCGGCAACGACGCAGACGCACAGGACGCCCTGCAGGACGCGTTGATCGCCATCGCCCGTGGCATCCGGCGCTTCGACGGACGGTCGGCG
>JAFGPU010000237.1 GCA_016936035.1 Acidimicrobiales bacterium | reverse complement strand
GTCCGAGCCTGCCGCCGACGAGCCCGCGGCCGACGCCGCCGAGGCGTCCGAGTGACGGGCACCGCGTCACCGGTCGAGGTGCCCACGGCGCAGGCCGTGCTCGAGCACCTCGTCGGTTCCCTGGTCGAGGATCGCGACGCCGTGCGCATCGACCTGTCGGAAGGGCGATCGCTGCCGCGCCTCACCGTCCGAGTCGGCCCGTCCGACATGGGCCGGGTCATCGGCAAGCGCGGCCGGGTCGCGCAAGCGATCCGCACCGTGGTGCGCGCTGCCGCCGCTCGCGACGGCAGCGACGTCGAGGTCGAGTTCGAGGACTGAGCAGGGTCGCGGGGTGACCGGCGAGGAGCCTGCGTCTCCGGCCACCCGGCGAGGGCCCGGCGCCGCGGAGCCCGAGGCGGAGCCCGTGCCCGTGCTCGAGGTGGGCCGCATCACGAAGCCTCACGGGCTGCGGGGCGAGGTGGTCGTCGACCTGGTGACCGACCGGCTCGAACGGCTCGAGCGCGGCGCAGTCCTCCTCAGCGACGCGGGCGACCTCGTGGTCGATGCGGCGCGCCCGCACCAGCACCGCTGGATCGTCGCGTTCGCGGGACGCACCACCCGCGAGCAGGCCGACGAGCTCCGTGGTCTGGTGCTCCGGGCCGAAGCGGTCGACGACGCCGAGGGGATGTGGGTCCACGAGATGGTGGGCGCCGAGGTGGTGACCGCCGGCGGCGCCTCCGTGGGTCGCTGCGTGGGCATCCTCGCCAACCCGGCCGCCGATCTGCTCGAGCTCGACGGCGGGCAGCTCGTCCCCGCCGTGTTCGTGGTCGACCACACCGGGGGCCGCATCACGATCGATCCGCCCGACGGGCTCCTCGACCTCTGAGGTCGGGCGCCGCAACGGACAACCCCATGCGCATCGACGTCTTCACCATCTTCCCGGACATGGTCGAGCACTTCGCCGGCCAGAGCCTGGTGGGCAGGGCGCGAGGCGCGGGCGCGCTCGACATCCGGGTCCACGACCTGCGGTCGTGCGCGACCGACCCGCACCGCTCGGTCGACGACGCCCCCTTCGGCGGCGGCGCCGGCATGGTGCTGATGCCCGAGCCCGTCTTCGCGGCGGTCGAGGCGGTCGACCCTCCGCGCCCGCTGCTCTACCTCAGCCCGGCGGGGCGCCGGCTCGACCAGGGGGTGGCGGGCGAGCTCGCCGGCCTGCCCGGGTTCAGCCTGCTGTGCGGTCGCTACGAGGGTGTGGACGAGCGCATCCGCGACCACCTGTGCGACGGCGAGCTGTCGATCGGTGACGTCGTGCTGGCCGGCGGCGAGGTGGCGGCCATGGTGGTGATCGAGGCCGTGGGCCGGCTGGTGCCCGGCGTCATGGGCAACGCGACATCCGCGGAGGACGAGTCGTTCAGCGACGGGCTGCTCGAGTACCCGCACTACACCCGCCCGGCCGACTTCCGCGGGTGGGTGGTGCCCGACGTGCTGCGCAGTGGCGACCACGCTCGCATCGCCAGGTGGCGGCGGGCACAAGCGCTGCGTCGCACCATCGACCGCCGGCCCGACCTGGTCGAGATCCGGGGTGGCATCGGGCCCGACGACCGTAAGCTGTTGGCCGAGTTCGCCCTCGACGCAGACCTGCCACCGCGCACCGACGGGCCCTGACCCCGCTTTGTGTCACTCTGACGTGGCCGGTTACGATCTTCTGTCCGCCCCGTACAACGCCTCCGCCGGAGTTCCGCGCGATGAACACCACCGACCTGGTCGACCAGACAAACCTGCGTAGTGACATCCCCGACTTCGCGCCCGGCGACACCCTCAAGGTGCATGTGCGGGTCGTGGAGGGCCAGAAGGAGCGCGTCCAGATCTTCCAGGGCGTCGTCATCGGCCGGTCCGGTTCGGGCATCCGCGAGACCTTCAAGGTCCGCAAGGTCAGCTACGGCGTCGGTGTCGAGCGCACCTTCCCGCTGCACGCACCCACCATCGCGAAGATCGAGCGCGTCAGCCGGGGCGACGTGCGCCGCGCCAAGCTCTACTACCTCCGCGACCGCATCGGTAAGGCGGCGAAGGTCAAGGAGAAGCGCGAGGGCTGACGCCGGCACCCCGGCCAGTAGGGTGCCAGGCATGAGCACCGAGGACCTCGAACGGTACGAGGCCGACATCGAGCTCCAGCTCTACAAGGAGTACAAGGACGTCAGCCCGATGTTCTCGTACGTCGTCGAGTCCGAGCGGCGCTTCTACCTCGCCAACGAGGTCTCCCAGACGGTTCGTGACGCCGGCGGGCGCACCTACGTCGAGCTCGAGCTGCGAGACGCCTGGGTGTGGGACATGTACCGCACCAGCCGGTTCGTCCAGAGCGTGCGCATCGTCACGTTCAAGGACGTGAACGTCGAAGAGCTCCCCCGCAACGACCTGTAGCAGCCGCGAGGAGGGGCCGCTGGTGGCAACCGAGCCTCGGTCGGACGGTCGTGGCGCGCCCCGGCCGTACCGCCAGCGCCTGGGGGCACGCGGCGAGCAGCTCGCAGCCGACTGGTACGTGGCTCGCGGCTACGAGGTCGTGGTCCGCAACTGGCGCTGCCGCGACGGCGAGCTCGACCTGGTCGTCGCCCGCAAGGGCGAGCTGGTGTTCTGCGAGGTCAAGACCCGGTCGTCCGACCGCTTCGGCGTGCCGGCCGAGGCGGTCACCCGCACCAAGCAGCGCCGGCTGCGCGTCCTCGCCGCCCGGTTCCTCGCCGAGCACGGCGGTGGCGGTGGGGCGGGTCGGAGCATCCGCTTCGACGTGGCGGCGGTCATGGGAGGCACGGTCGAGGTCATCGAGGCCGCCTTCTGACGCCCCGACGGGACTCACCCGAGCAGCGCCCAGGCGACGAGCGCCGCGCAGACGAGCAGCGCGCCGGCGACCATCACGATGTCGGCGGGGGAGCGGCGGTGCTGGCGGAACGGGTTCAGGCCCACGACGTCAGTATCGTTCGCCCGATGGGGTACGTGCAGGTCGATCGTGCCGAGGGTGTCGCCACCGTCACCATCGCCAACCCGGGCAAGAAGAACGCCATCCCGGCCGAGGCGTGGCCCGAGCTCGACGCCGCGTTCCGCGCCGTGGCCAGCCGGGCGGACGACCGGTGCGTGGTCCTGACGGGCGCAGGCGACGACTTCTGCTCCGGGGCCGACGTCTCGCGTGGCGGCGCGGGCGAGAGCCCCGCACACCCGCTTCGGATGATGCGCACGGTGTCCGCCGCGGTCGAGGCGCTCCATGCCATCCCGCAGCCGGTGGTGGCCCGGGTCGCCGGTGTGTGCGTGGGGGTGGGGATGAACCTCGCGCTCGCCTGCGATCTGGTGGTCGCCAGCGACGACGCCCGGTTCTCCGAGATCTTCGCCCGGCGGAGCCTGAGCATCGACGGGGGAGGGTCGTGGGTGCTGCCCCGCATCGTGGGTCTGCAGAAGGCCAAGGAGCTCGCGCTGCTCGCCGACATCATCCCGGCCGACGAGGCCCAGCGGCTGGGGCTCGTCACCCGTGTCGTGCCTCGCACCGACCTCGACGCTGCCGTCGCCGACATCGCCGGTCGCCTGGCGGCCGGCCCGCCGCTGGCGCTCAGCTCGACCAAGCGGCTGCTCAACCAGAGCGCGCACGTCTCGCTCGCCCAGGCCCTCGAAGCCGAGGCCCAGGCCCAGGCGGTCAACTTCGGCAGCCGCGACACCGCGGAGGCGTTGCGGGCGTTCGTCGAGAAGCGCACACCCACCTTCGAGGGACGCTGAC
>JAFGPU010000236.1 GCA_016936035.1 Acidimicrobiales bacterium | reverse complement strand
GGCCCGCAGCTTGAGCCCCAGCGTGGTCTTGTTGAGCAGCAGCCACAGACCCAGGCACTCGATCAGCAGCACGACGATGAGCCCGATCGTGTCCTTCTGGACGCGGGCGTCGCTGAACAGCTCGACGCTGCCCGACGGGAACGCGCTGGGCATCTTCTGCGGGTCGGTGCCGAAGGCGAGTTGCGCCACCGAGTTGAGCCCGAGGAACAGGCCCAGCGTGATGATGACCACGTTGAGCGGGCTGCGGCCCTCCATCGGGCGGATGAGGGTGCGCTCGATGACGGCGCCGGCGACGAAGGCGATGGCCACCGAGATGCCGATCGCCGCCACCACCGGCATGCCCGTGGTGGTGAGCTTCCACGAGATGTAGGTGGAGAACAGCGCCATCTCGCCCTGGGCGAAGTTGAGGACGCCGGTGGTGCGGAAGATGAGGACCAGGGCCAGGGCGACGGACGCGTACACCACGCCGTTGCCGATGCCGTTGAGGACCTGCTCGATGAACAGCTGCATCAGAACCCCAGGTAGGCCTTGCGGACGGCCTCGTCGTCGTGGAGCTGGTCGGCGGGGCCCTGCACGGCGATGCGACCCGTCTCGAGCACGTAGCCCCAGTGGCCGATCTCGAGGGCGAGGTTGGCGTTCTGCTCGACCACCAGCACCGAGAGGCCCTCGTCACGGTTGATCTCGCCCAGCCGGGCGAAGAGCTCGCGGGTGATGAGGGGCGCCAGGCCCAGCGACGGCTCGTCGAGCAGCAGCAGGCGCGGGCGGGCCATCATCGCCCGGGCCAGGGCCAGCATCTGCTGCTCGCCGCCGCTCATGCTGCCGGCCTCCTGCCGGCGCCGCTCGCCCAGCCGCGGGAACAGCTCGTACCAGCGCTGCATGTCGCGCTCGATGTCGTTGTCGCGACGGTTGACGGCGCCGACGCGGAGGTTGTCCTCGACCGTGAGCTCGCTGAAGGTCCCGCGGCCCTGGGGCACGTGGGCGATGCCGAGCTGCGACACGACCTCGGGCCCCTTGCCGACGATGGAGGCGCCGTCGAAGCGGATCTCGCCCTGGACCGAGATGAGCCCGCTGATGGCACGCAGCGTGGTGGTCTTGCCCGCGCCGTTGGCCCCGAGCACCACGGCCACGTGCCCCGGCTCGACCACCAGGTCGATGTCGTGGAGAACCTTGACCGCGCCGTAGCCCCCGGACACGTCGCGCAGTTCGAGCAGGGCCTCGCTCATGCGGGCGCCCCCAGGTAGGCCTCGATGACGACGGGGTCGTTGCGGATGGCATCCGGGGGGCCGTCCGCGATCTTGCGTCCGAAGTCGAGGACGACGATGTGGTCGGAGATGGTCATCACCATGGCCATGTGGTGCTCGACGAGCAGGATCGTGAGGTCGAACTGGTCGCGGATCGCCGCGATGGTCGCACCCAGCTCGTCGACCTCGCCGTGGGTGAGGCCGTTGGCGGGCTCGTCGAGCATCAGCAGCCGGGGCTCGGTGGCGAGCGCCCGGGCGAACTCGATGCGCTTGAGGGTGCCGAACGGCAGGCCGGCCACTGGACGGTGCGCCAGGTGGGCGAGGTCGAGGCGGGCGAGCAGCGCGAGGCAGCGCTCGCGCAGCGCCCGCTCCTCGCGGGCGGCGCCGAGGCGCAGCATCGACCGCCCGAAGCCCACCTTGCCCAGCGAGTGTGCGCCGGTCATGACGTTCTCGAGCACGGTCAGCGCCGGGAAGAGCGCCACGTTCTGGAAGGTGCGTGCCAGCCCGAGCCGGGCGATCTTGTGGGCGGGCACCGACAGCAGGTCGTGGCCGTCGAAGGAGACGGTGCCCGAGTTGGGCTGGTAGAGCCGACTGAGCACGTTGAAGAGGGTGGTCTTGCCCGCCCCGTTGGGCCCGATGAGGGCACAGATGCGCCCGGGCTCGACGGTGAACGACAGATCGTCGAGCGCGACCACGCCACCGAACCGCACGCCCACGTTGTTGACGGTCAAAAGTGACACGCGTCCTGTAGCCCTCCGGCTGGTGTGCGGCCGAGGCTGCTCGGCACATCGGTTGTAGCACCGCGCTGTCGGCGGCGCTCTCACGAGACGCGCCTCCACCGGGCCCGTCTGACGCGCCGACCTCCCCTCCGGCCCACCAAACGGTGAGCGACAGTCAAGCACAACCGGGGCCCGGCACCGGAAACCGGCGTGGGGTCGACGACCGTCGCACCCGGGGTCGCCTCGCCGACCGCCGCCGCGCGCCCGGCGGCTGGGAGCGCTCGCGGCGCGAGTGGCATCCTGCCCCGGATGTCCTCACCTCGGCGCGGCGTGCGCACCTGGTCCCGCAGCCATCGCCCGCGGGTGCCGGCCGTCCTCGTGGCGGTCACGCTCGTGGCCTGCGGCGGCGGCGGGGCGACCGGGACCGGCGACGACGCCGGGCGCGTCCCGCCACGCGGCATCGACGGCGACACCATCACGGTCGGCGCCATCACCGCCACGAGCGGCCCGATGGCCGACGCGGGGCGGGCGGTGACGGCCGGCAACCAGGCCTACTTCGCGGCGCTCGACGAGGCGGGCGGCGTGGCCGGCCGCTACCACGTCGAGGTCGAGGTGCTCGACGGGGCGGACGACGCGGCCACGATCGGCCGGCGCTACGACGAGTCCCACGACGACGTGGCCATGTACGTCCAGGTGCTCGGGCTGCACGCGGCCGAGGCGGTGCTCGAACCGCTGGCCGCCGACGACGTGCTGGCGGCCACCTACGCGCTCGACTTCCCGTGGTCGCGCCACCAGAACCTGCTGGCCCTGGGCACCCCCGTGACCGTGAGCGTCGACAACGCGCTCGACTGGCACGCGCGGGCTCCCGGCGCGGCCGGGCCGGTGTGCACCCTGGTCGGCGACGGCGACCTCGGAGCGGCTGTCACGTCGGCCGTACAGGCGAGCGCCGCACTGCACGACCTCGACCTCGGCCCCGTCGTCGAGGTGGTGGCCGACGGCGACGCCGCCACCGCCGGGGCGGCGGTCGACGAGTTGGCTCGCGCCGCGTGCGACGTCGTGGTCGCCGCGCCACCTCCCGCGGCGGGCACGGCCGCCCTTGCCCGCGCGGCCGCGACGGGCGTCGCGACCGACTGGTTCGTGGTGGGGCCGGGCCGCCCGGCGCTGGACGACCCGGCCGTGGCCGCGTACGCCGCCGACCACGTGCGGGTCGTCACCGACGGGTCCACGTGGCCGGCCGGCGAGGGGACGGGCGACGACGGTGTCACCGAGGCCGGCGCCGCCCTGGTGGCCGCCCGCGACGCCCACGCGCCCGAGATCGCCGACGGCGACCCCTGGTTCCTGCTCGGCTACCTGCAGGCGATGGCGACCCACCAGGTGCTCGAGCGTGCGGTCGTCCGCGGTGACCTGTCGCAGCCCGGGCTGCTCGCTGCGGCCAACACCGTCGGCGAGCTCGACTTCGGGGGCCTCGCCGCCCCCTACCCGTTCGGTGTGCCCGAGCTCCGCGAGCCGCCGCGCACCACCGTGCTGGTGCGGCCGGGCTCGACCGCGGACGACGCCGAGGTCACGGTCGGCGACGACCTGCCCGAGCGGGGTGACACGCCCTTCGAGCGCGAAATGCAGGGGCTCCCGCCGCGCTGATCAGCCCGCAGCGAGCAGCGACCCGAGCACGCGCAGGTCGACCTCGACGAGCGAGGGAACGACCAGGTGGGCTGCGCTGAGGTCGAGCGACGCCGTCATCGGACCCGGGACGGCGACGACCGCCATCCCGGCCGCCCGCCCCGCGGCCACGCCGTTCGGTGAGTCCTCCAGCACGACGCAGCGCGCCGGCTCGACGGCGAGGGCCTCGGCCGCGACGAGGAAGAGGTCGGGTTCCGGTTTGGTGCGGGCCCCGTCGCCCCCGACGTCGTCGCGCGTGATGACGGCGTCGAAGCGGTCGCGCAGCCCCAACCGGGCGAGGTGCCCCTCGACCCAGTCGGCCGACGACGACGAGGCCACGGCGGCGGGCACGCCCTCGACCGCTGCGGCGTCGAGGAGGTCGGCGACGCCGGCGCACACCGGCAGAGTGTGCATGACGGCCAGGCGGCGGCGCTCGGCCCGCGCGACCAGCACCGGGCGGTCGAGCGGCCGCCCGAGCTGCTCGCCCAGCACCTCGGTCCAGTGGGCGTGACCCCCGTTGCCCAGGATCGAGTGCCACCAGCCGACGTCGAGCGTCGCCCCGTGCTCGGCGAAGATCTCGACCACGGTCTCGTAGGTGCAGGTCTCGGTGTCGAGGATGAGGCCGTCGAAGTCGAACAGCAGCGCCCCCGGCCGGCTCACGGTGCCGCCTCCGACG
>JAFGPU010000235.1 GCA_016936035.1 Acidimicrobiales bacterium | reverse complement strand
TCACGCCGAGATCGACGGCCTGCTCGCCGAGGGAGTGATCGCATGACGACCGACGCCGCCCCGCCCGTGCCCGCCGAGGTGCAGCAGTGGATCGGCCGGACCCGCTACCCGGAGACGGCCGACTTCCCCGTCGAGCGGGGCTACCTGTGGACGTCGTGCGCGTCGGTCGAGAACGGCAACCCGCTCTACTGGGACGACGAGGTGGCCGCCCGCATCACCGGCGGGCCCGTGGCGCCGCCCTCCACGCTGTCGCTGTGGTTCCGACCCCACCACTGGCAGCCGGGCCAGACCGCGCAGAAGCTGCCGCTCCAGGTGCACTTCGACCTCAAGGACCGCCTCGGCCTGCCCGAGGCCATCATGAGCGACAGCGAGGTCACCTTCCACGAGCCGGTGCGCCCCGGCGACGTGATCAGCACGACGCAGGTGCTGCGCTCGCTCAGCGACCCCAAGACCACCAAGCTCGGCACCGGCCGCTTCTGGGTGATCGACGTGCCGTACCGCAACCAGCGCGGCGATCTGGTGGGGGTCGAGACGTTCACGGGGTTCGGCTACCGGCGGGCCGCACCGCCCGCGCCGGCCTCACCGGAGTCGGGCACGGCCACGACGGACGCACCGGAGCCGGGGACCCCGCAATCGGACGCGCCGACCCCCCGCTGGACCGCCGGCCACGTGGTGCTGGGCGACGTCGCCGTGGGCGACGCGCTCCCGACCCTGGCCTACGACGTCACCGCCACCACCGTGGTGCTCGGGGCCCTCGCCACCCGCGACTGGCGCCCCATGCACCACGACCGCGACTTCGCCATCGAGCGCAACGGCGCCCGCGACATCTTCCTCAACACCCCCAACCAGCAGGCCTGGTTCGAGCGGTTCGTCACCGACTGGACCGGCCCGCTCGGCCGGCCCGGACGGCTCGGCTTCCGCATGCGCGACTCGGTCTACCCCGGCGACACGATGACCCTCACCGGCACCGTCACCGCCACCGAGACCGACGCCACCGGGTGCGGGTGGGCGACGGTGGCGATCGAGGTGCGGGCCGGTGACCCACCCCGCCTGTGCACCACCGCCACCCTGCGCATCGCCCTGCCCACCTCCGTCGACGACAACCCCTGGCGGCGCACCGGCGACCGCTGGGTGCCCTGACCCGATTCGTCACCCGACCCGACTGCCAAAGGAACCGGACCCATGCTTGATCTCGCCTTCACCGAGGAGCAGGACATGCTCCGCGAGGTCGTCCGCAGCCTGCTCGCCGAGCACGCGCCGCTCACGGTCGTCCGCGAGATGGAGGACGACCCGGTCGGGTACCCCGCCGACCTGTGGAAGCGCCTCGCCGCCCTGGATCTGCTGGGTCTGCTCCTGCCCGAGGCCCACGGCGGCTCCGGCATGAGCCTGCTCGAGGGCGTCGTGCTCTACGAGGAGCTGGGGCGCGCGCTGGCCCCCACGCCCCACTTCCCGAGCTGCGTGGCCAGCGGCACCGCGCTCGCCGTCGGCGGCACCGACGCCCAGCAGGCCGAGTGGCTGCCCCGCATCGCCGCCGGCGAGGCGGTGCTCACCCCGGCCTGGGTCGAGCCCGACGGCGGTCACGGACCACGGGGCGTGCAGACCTGCGCCACGACCGCCGACGGCGGCGCCACGTACACGATCTCCGGCGTCAAGCGGCACGTCGCGTTCGCCGCCGCAGCCACCCGCCTGGTGGTGCTGGCCCGCACCGGCGACCGCGACGACGACATCGACCTGTTCCTCGTCGACCCCCACGCCACGGGCGTCACCCTCACGCAGCAGCACACGATCGCCTCCGACACCCAGTACCGGGTCGACCTCGACGGCGTGCAGATCACCGCCGCCGACCGCATCGGCGGCGCCGGCACGGGCTGGTCGACGTGGACCTCGGTGCGCGACGACGCCCTGATCCTGCTCGGCGCCTGGGCGGTGGGAGCCGCCGACCAGACCCAGGCGCTCGCGGTCCAGTACGCGAAGGACCGCGAGCAGTTCGGCAAGCCCATCGGCGCGTTCCAGTCGATCGCCCACTACCTCGCCGACCGCCAGGCCGAGATCGACGGTGCCCGCACCCTGGTCCACGAGGCCGCCTGGGCCCGCTCGACCGGACGCCCGGTGGCGCGCCTCGCGCCCATGGCCAAGCTCTTCGCCTGCCAGGTCGCCCGGCAGGTCACCGCGACGGCCCAGCAGATCTACGGCGGCAACGGCTTCACGCTCGACTACGACGTGCAGCTCTACTTCCGGCGGGCCAAGGCCCTGCAGCTCTCGTGGTGGAGCGACCGCGACCTCGAGGAGCTCATCGCCGCCGACGTGCTCGACGGGTAGCGACCCGACCGTCACCCGGCGTCGGCGGACTCCGGGACCGGCGGGCGGTAGCAGGTGGCCAGCAGACCGGCGGCCAGCGCGAGGCCACCGACGAGCGCCACCGCGAACCCGGCCGGGCCGTTGAGGTCGAGCCCGAGGGCGCGGTCGACGCTCCACTGGCCGGGCCCCGTGGTCGCCACGGCGACGCCGATGG
>JAFGPU010000234.1 GCA_016936035.1 Acidimicrobiales bacterium | reverse complement strand
TGGCCATCGGCAGCGACATCATGATGGCGCTCGATCAATGCGTTCCCGCCGCCGTGGATGAGGCGACGGCGCGCGCGGCCCTCGACATCGGTCTGGCTGCAGCCGCTGGCGACGGACCGGTCGACGGCGCCGTGATGGGCGCCACCGGGGTGATGCTGCTGTGCCACGTCCTCGGCCGGCGCGACGACGTCGGCCCCGTGGCCGAGACGGTCGCGCCGCTGGTGGCGCGCGCCCGCCCCGAGGCGGCGGTGGCGTGGCGCTGGCTGGGCGTGCTGGACGACAACTGGCGGGCCTCGTGGCCCGGCCCCGAACCGCCGATCGGGCCGGACGACCTCGCGGGTGAGGTGAGCCTGTTCAACCAGCTGTGGGCGCTGTGGGTCAGCGCGCTGTCCGCTGCGGGCGCCGGGGGCTACCTGGGGGCGTTGCACCAGCTCGGCCATGTCGTCGCGGTCGCCGAGCAGACAGGCGAGGTGCAGGCCCGAGTGCGCGCCCTGAACACGCTGGGGTGGATCCACCACGATCTCGGCGACCCCGCAGGCGCCATGGACTGGAACCGGGCGTGCCTGGAGCAGCTGGCCCCGCTGGAGTTTCCGGCGATCCGCAAGATCGAGGCCAACGCCCGCCTCAACCTGGCCGACGACCACGCCCTGGTGGGCGACCTCGACCGGGCCGAGGCCGAGCTCGCCCGGGTCGGGGCCGTGGTGCGGGCCCCCGCACCCGAGGACCGATGGATGCTGTGGCGGTACAGCCAGCACTACCTGTGCAGCCTCGGCGAGGTGCGCCTCGCCCAGGGCCGGGCCGACGAGGCCCTCGCCGCCGCAGACGAGTGCCTGCCCCGGGCCGAGCACACCGAGAGCCGCAAGTACGTCGTGCGCGCTCGGCGCCTCCGGGGGCGGGCGCTCGACCGGCTCGGTGAGGCCGGCCAGGCGACCGACGGTCTCGCCGAGTCACTCGCCCTCGCCCGCCGCATCGGCAACCCACCGCAGCTGTGGCGGTGCCTGGCGGCTCTCGCCGAGCAGGGCGGACCTGACGCCGGGCGCCACCGTGCAGAAGCGATCGCCACCATCGACGCCGTCGCCGCTGGTCTCGGCGACCACCCGCTCGGCCGGACGCTGCTGCGGTCGCGCGAGCGTGCGGCCCTGGTGGACGGTGAGTCCTGACGGCGGACGTGGACGGCGTGCGGCCGTCGCGGAGGGCGGGGCCCGCCCGGTGGCGGCCGGGGAGCCCGCCGTCACGGGCGGGCGAAACCGTGCGGCCATCCGGGCATCAGCACGCGGCACCGGCGATGATGGCGGGATGTCGAGAGGCTTCGTCGTCCTCGCCAACGCCTCGGCCGGTTCCGCCGACGACGAGGTGATCGCCGCCGTGGCCGATCGCCTCAGAACGGCCGGGACCGTCGACGTCGCTCGCACCGGCTCCGACGGTGACGTCGACGCCGTGCTCGGCGGTCTCGACGGGCGCATCCTGGTGGTCGCCGGCGGCGACGGCAGCATCCACACGGCGGTGGCCCGGCTGCGGGCACTGGACCTGGCCGGGTCCGTCGACGTCGGCCTCGTGCCGCTCGGCACCGGCAACGACCTCGCCCGGGGCGCCGGCATCCCCACCGAGGCCCTGGACGCGGCCGATCTCGTTGCGTCCGGCCGGGAGGCCCGCGCCACCGACCTCGTCGTCGACGATGCGGGCGGTGTCGTGGTCAACGCCGTCCACGCCGGGCTCGGCGCCGAGGCCGCCGAGCGCGCCGCCGGCATGAAGGACTCGCTCGGCCCCCTCGCGTATCCGCTCGGGGCGCTCATCGCCGGCGTGCGTGCGTCCGGGTGGGACCTGGAGGTCGTCGCCGACGGCAGGACCGTCCACCGGGGCCCGGCGCTGATGGTCGGCATCGGCAACGGCTCGTCGATCGGCGGCGGCACCGAACTGTTCCCGGGCGCCGTGCTCGACGACGGGCTGGCCGACATCGTCGTGGCAACGGCGATGGGCGCCGCGGCGCGCGCCGCGTTCGGGGCCGCGCTGCGCTCCGGGGACCATCTCGATCGCGCCGACACCCTGGCCCTGCGAGCAGCCGAGGTCACCGTCTCCGGCGACGCGGTGCGCTACAACGCCGACGGCGAGGTCAGCGACGAGATCGACGGCCGGCGCTACACCGTCGCCCCGCGCGCCTGGCGGCTCATCCGCCCCTGACCTCGCGCGTGGCACGCGCGGGTGGGAGGGGCACGCCTACATGTGGTCCTCGCCGAGGTTCGTCACCTTCTCGGCTGCCTTCTGCACGATCGAACGGTCCTCCCACCGGGCGAGGTCGATCTCGCGGCTGCGTTCGAGGTCCTCGGCGAACTGCCGGTCGAGCAGCTCGGTGGTCTCGCGGTGGAACACGACGAGGTTGGCCTCGTCGTCGAGGCTGAGCGAACGGTGGTTGAAGTTGGCCGACCCGATCGTCGCCACGATGCCGTCCGCGGTCAGGATCTTGGCGTGGAGCATCGAGGGCTGGAAGCACGAGATGCGCACGCCCATGCGCAGCAGCGGTTCGTACTCCTCCTCGCCCGCGATCTGCACCACCCGCTTGTCGGCGTGCGGTCCCGGCACCAGCACGTGCACGTCGACGCCCCGCTCGACGGCGTCCCGCAGCGAGTCGGTGTACCGCTCGTCGGGCACGAAGTACGCGGTCGTGAGGCGGATCTTGTGCTGGGCGGTGCGGATGATCGCATCGAACAGCGTGCCGATGTCGCTCCACCCGGCGCCTGCCGACCCGGTCACCGTCTGCACGACCGCGTCGCCTGCCGATGGCTGGTCGGGGAACCGGTCGCGCTCGTCGAACAGCGGGTTGCCGGCTTCGGCCCAGTCGGAGGTGAACGCGGCGCGCAGACCGTCGACCGCCGGCCCCCGCACCCGCAGGTGCGTGTCGCGCCACTCGGTCTCGTCGCGGGCGTCGCCGCACCACTCCTGGGCGATGCCCACCCCACCGGTGAACCCGACCTCCTCGTCGCACACCAGGATCTTGCGGTGGGTGCGGTGGTTGGCCTCCCACACCTTCCAGGTGGTCGGCGGGCGGAACCAGTCGACGTGCGCGCCTGCGCTCTCGAGGCTGTCGATGAGCTCCTTGTCCATGAGTCGGGCACCGACGGCATCGAGCAGGATGCGCACCCGCACGCCGGCACGCGCCCGTTCGGTGAGCGCGTCGGCGAACGCCAGCGCGATGTCGCCGGTCCAGTACACGAACGTCATGAAGTCGACCGTGCGGGTGGCTGCCCGGATCGCATCGAGCATGGCGGGGAAGATCTCGTCGCCGTTGCGCAGCACCTCGACCTGGTTGCCCTCGGTGGCCGGCACGCCCAGCAGCCCCTCGAGCGTGCGCCGGAACCGGTGGATGTCATCTCGAGCCATACGGGGGTCTCCATCGGGGATGGTCTCGCCAGCCGGCGGGCGCCCGGAGGGGCTGTGCCGCCCCGGGCAGCTTACGGGCGTGGTCACCGAGAGGGGACCCGACCAGGTGATCTGCTGGACGTGGCGGTGTCCCCGCCCGTTCGGGTCGATCGGCCCTGGTGCCTGCCCGCAGCGGGTGGTCGGATGAACCCATGGTGTCGCGCGCAGCTGTCACGAGGTAGGGCCGGTGCTCGGGTCCGTCATCGACGTGTTCCGGTTGCGCCAGTACTTCAACGTCGTCACCCGCGCCCGCGAGCTCGCCGCCGGGGCGATCGACGACGCCAGCTTCGTGGCGGACGCCCGGCGGGCGCTGCTGCCGCTGCCGTTCGAGGGCCGCAGCGCTCCCTCGCCCACCTCACCGTTCCCCCACCACCGGCCCCGGGCACTCGCCGGGCTGGTCGACCGCCGCATCGCCATCGCCGCCACCGGCGGCAGCGGCGCGCTCGCCTCGGTCGTCGGGGTCGCCCGTGCGTTCGAGGAGCGGGCGATCACCCCGGCGGCCCTGTCGGTGTGCTCCGGCTC
>JAFGPU010000233.1 GCA_016936035.1 Acidimicrobiales bacterium | reverse complement strand
CGGCGTTGCCGGACTGGGCCAGCCCGAACGGGATCAGCATGTAGCCGGCCTGGGCCACCGACGAGTAGGCCAGCAGCCGCACGATGTCCTGCTGCTGCAGGGCGATGAGGTTGCCCAGCGTCATGGTCAGGATCGCCAGCACGCCCATGGCGGGCGCCCACACGTCGGCGACGGGCTCGAAGGCGATGAACGTGACCGCCATCAGCCCGGCGAACCCAGCGGCCTTCGAGGCGACGGCCAGCATGGCGGCGACCGGCATGGGCGAGCCGGCGTAGGTGTCGGGCGCCCAGAAGTGGAACGGCACGGCCGACACCTTGAAGCCGAACCCGACGATCACCAGCAGCACGCTGGCCAGCAGCAGCGGCGGCGTGTCGTTGGCGGCGATCCACTCGGCGATGCCGGTCAGGTTCGTGGTGCCGGTGAACCCGTAGATCATCGACATGCCGAACAGCATGAGCGCCACGGACAGCACGCCGATGAGGAAGAACTTGATCGCGGCCTCGGACGAGTACAGGTCGCGCTTGCGCAGACCGGCCATGACGAAGGCGGGCACCGAGACGGTCTCGAGGGCGACGAACAGCAGCAGCAGGTCCCGGGCGCTGGGCATGATCACCATGCCCAGGAAGCTGACCAGCAGCAGGAAGTAGTACTCGCCCTGGAAGAAGCGGGACTCGGCGAAGTACCGCCACGACACGCCGAGGATCGCCAGCAGCGCCCCGAGGAAGACCAGCTTGAACACGACGGCGTACGGGGAGATCACGAACGAGTCGGCGAAGGTGGTGCGGTCGTCGCCCCACAGCAGCGCGGTGAACACGATCGCGACGATCGTGCCGATGGCGGCGATCGGGTTGGCGAGCTGCTTGGCCTCGCCCTTGAGCACGAGGTCGACGAGCAGCACCACCAGGGCGGTGATCGTCAGCACCAGCTCCGGTGCGATCGCGGCGAAGTCGATGGCCATCGGGTCACGCCTCGGGGGTCGTCGGGGTGGTCGAGTCGGTGGTCACCGGCCGGACGCGGCGGGGCGCCCGGCCGGGTGCGGTCACGGGGTGAAGGAGCGGACGAGGTCGGCGACGGCGGCGTCCTGGACCCCGAAGATGATCACGGGGGCCACGCCCATCGCCAGGATCAGCAGCAGCAGCGGCGTCCAGGACACCCACTCGATGGTCATGACGTCGGCCAGCTTGGCCTCGACCCACTTGCCGGTTGGCCGTCCGAGGCCGACACGCTGGAGCAGCCACAGGAAGTAGCCGGCGGTCAGGACGGTGCCGACCGCGCCACCGATGACCAGGGCCAGGTAGAGCCCGGAGTACCCGTCCGCCACCAGCGCCTCGGCCGGCGACCGGGCCGCCCACAGCGCGGTGAACTCGCCCCAGAATCCGGCCAGGCCGGGCAGGCCCAGCGACGCCATCGAGACGTAGACCAGCAGCGCCCCGTAGCGCGGCATCTTGACGAGCATCCCGCCGCCGATGGTGGCGATGTCGCGGGTGTGGTAGCGCTCGTGGAGGGACCCGGCGAGGAAGAACAGCATGCCGGTGACCACGCCGTGGGCGATGTTGCCGTACAGCGCGGCCTGGATGCCGGTCTCGGTCATGGACGCGATGCCCAGCATCACGAAGCCCATGTGGCCCACGGACGAGAACGCGATGAGCCGCTTGACGTCGCTCTGGGCGATGCAGCACAGCGATCCGTAGATGATCCCGATCACGGCCAGCACCCCGATCAGCGGGGCGAAGCGCATGGCGCCGTCCGGCAGGATCGGCAGGGCGATCCGGATGAACCCGTAGGTGCCCATCTTCAGCAGCACGCCCGCCAGCAGCACGGAGCCGACGGTGGGGGCCTCGGTGTGGGCGTCGGGCAGCCAGGTGTGGAACGGCCACATCGGGACCTTGATGGCGAACCCGAGGAAGATCCCCAGGAACGCCCAGGTCTGGAAGGTCGACGAGCCGAAGCCGGCGGCCTGGGTGAGCTCGACGATGTCCCACGGGTTGGTGACGGTCTCGCGGGCGGCGAAGTAGATCGACAGGAACGCCACCAGCATGAACACCGAGCCGAACAGCGTGTAGAGGAAGAACTTCACGCTGGCGTACTCGCGGCGCGGCCCGCCCCAGATGCCGATCATGAAGTACATCGGAACCAGGACCAGCTCCCAGAACACGAAGAACAGCACCAGGTCGAAGGCGACGAAGGTGCCGGCCATCCCGGTCTGCAGCAGCATCATCAGCGCCAGGAAGCCCTTGGGCTTGCCGGGCTCGGGCAGGTGCTTGGTGGTGTAGATCGCGCAGAGGAACGTCAGCAGGTACGTCAGGAAGAACAGCGGCAGCGAGATGCCGTCGATCCCGAGGTGGTACCGCGCCCCGATCGCGTCGATCCACCCGACGGTGGTCTCGTACTGCAGGGCCCCGGCGTCACCGAAGTCGAACCCAGCCGTGATCACCACCACGACGGCGAAGGCCAGGCCCGTCAGGACCACGGCCGTGCGCCTGATCAGCACGTCGGCCCGCGACGGCATCACCGCCATCAGGCCGGCGCCAGCCAGCGGCAGGAACAGGGCCACGGTCAGCAGCCATCCCTGGTCGTTCAGCATTGTGACGCTCCTTGCAGGTCGCACCGGGTGGGTGCGGCCGAGACCGGCAGTCGGTCAGTGGCGTTGGGTGGTCGGGTGGACGGGGGTCAACGGGCAGCCGAGAACACGAGCACGAGCACGATCGTCCCGGCGAGCAGGGCACCGGCGTAGCGCTGGACGTCGCCGGACTGGATGCGGCGCAGCTTGTCGGACCACCAGGCGGCAGAGAACGCGGCACCGTTGATGCCGCCGTCGATCACCTTCTGGTCCAGGGTCGTGTACGTCACCGCGCCCAGCCGCTTGGCCGCACCGCCGACGCGCTTGACGATGCCGTCGATGACGACGTTCGACGTCCACGAGGCCGCCGGCGACAGCTTGTCGCGGACGGGGACCACCACGAAGCGGTAGCCCAGGTCGTCGAAGTAGTACTTGTTGACGAGCAGCGTCGTGACCGGGCCGAGACGGAACGTGGGGTCGCGGGCGGGCATGCCGCGTCCGTAGATCACCCACGCCCCGCCGACCGCCACGAGGAACGCGATCAGCGCGTACACGAACACGTCGAGGTGGAACTCGGGCGCGCCGTGGAGCACGTGCAGGCTCTCGCCGTGCTCCTCGCCGCCCTCGGCCGCCAGCGCACCGGCGGCCAGGACCTCGCCGTCGGCACCGGCCAGGGCGTGGCCCTCCTCGGCCTCGCCGCCCTCGGCGCCCGCCTCCGCGGCGGCCGCGAAGGGGTAGGTGGTCTCCTCGATGTCGTGGGTCGCGGTCCAGGTCTCGAAGTTGCGCTCGGTGGAGCCGCCGACCTCGTCCCACAGGAACCCGCCGGCGAACCCGACGGGGAACGACAGCACCGCCAGCATCACCAGGGGCACCAGGATCTGCCAGCCCGACTCGTGCGGGCTGCCGTGGTGGACGTCGTGGCCGTCGGTCGAGGAGACCGCCCCAGCATGGTCGTGGGCGGCGGCCTCGGCCTCCTCGGCCTCGACCGCGTGCTCGACGACGGTGTGCTCGTCGGCGTGCTCGTCGTGGGTGGGCACCGCCGCGTGATGGACCCCACGGTGCTCGCCGAAGAAGATCAGGAAGCAGGCGCGGGCCATGTAGAAGGTCGTGACGGCGGCGCCGGCCAGGCCCAGCCAGAACACCACGGTGCCCATGGTGAACCCGGCGTCGCCCCAGATCTGGGCGGCGACCAGCACCTCGTCCTTCGAGAAGAACCCGGCGGTCAGCGGGAAGCCGGCCAGGGCCAGCGACCCGATGATGAAGGTCGCGAAGGTCCAGGGCATGTACTTCCGCATGCCGCCCATGTCGGACATGTTGTTGCTGTGCACGGCGTGGATCAGCGACCCGGACCCGAGGAACAGCAGCGCCTTGAAGAACCCGTGGGTGAACAGGTGGAAGATCCCGGCGGTGTACCCGCCGACGCCCAGCGCGGCCATCATGTAGCCCAGCTGCGAGACGGTCGAGTAGGCCAGGACCTTCTTGATGTCGTCCTGCACCAGCGCGACGAACCCGGCGAAGAACAGGGTGATCACGCCCACGATCGCGACGGTGTTCATCACGACCAGCGACTGGGCGAACACCGGGTACAGCCGCGCGACCAGGAACACCCCGGCGGTCACCATCGTGGCGGCGTGGATCAGCGCGGACACCGGCGTCGGTCCGGCCATGGCGTCGGGCAGCCACACGTGCAGGGGCATCTGGCCGGACTTGCCGACCGCCCCGAGGAAGATCATGAGGCAGCCCAGCACGATCGTGGCCGTCGACAGCTCGCCACCCATGGCGGCGTCGATGGTGGTCTCGATGTCGAAGGGCGTGGAGCTCCCCGTCTGCGCGACCCCGGCCGACAGCACGATCACGCCGACGATCAGCCCGATGTCGGCGAACTTGGTGGTCAGGAACGCCTTGTTGGCCGCGTCCTGGTTGGGCTTCTCGTGCCAGTAGAAGCCGATCAGCAGGAACGAGCAGAGCCCGACCAGCTCCCAGCCGACGACGGCCTGCAGCGTGTTGTTCGCCACGACCAGCACGAGCATCGAGAACGTGAACAGGCTGAGCATCGCGAAGAAGTAGGTGAAGCGCTCCTCGCCGTGCATGTACTCGCGGGAGTACAGCTGCACGCCCAGCGACACCGTGGTCACCAGCACCAGCATCATCGCGGTCAGGCCGTCGACGTACTGGCCCAGCTGGATCTCGAAGCCGCTGCCCATCGGGGCCCAGGTCAGCGACGACTCGACCGCCTCGATCGGGCCGTTGACGAAGGTGTACCCGCCGATCCCGAGCGAGATCAGCCAGGCCACGAAGACGGCGGCGATGCCGATCTCCGAGCCCTTCAGGGGCATCAGCTTGCCGAACGCGCCGATCAGCACCGCCGCGGCGAACGGCAGCGCGACGACGAGCCAGGCGTAGTCGAGGAGTTGCTCCACGGGTGTTCGCTCCCCTACGTCACCAGCGCATCAGGTCGACGTCGTCGACGTCGATCGAGGCGCGGTTGCGGAACATGTTGAGGACGATGGCCAGCCCGACGCCGACCTCGGCGGCGGCGATCGCGATCACGAACAGGGCGAAGACCTGGCCCGAGACCAGCGGGTCGCCCTGGTGGGTGATGTTGTTGAACGCGACCAGGTTGATGTTGACGGCGTTGAGCATCAGCTCGACGCTCATCAGCACCAGCACGGCGTTGCGACGCGCGATGATGCCGTACACGCCGACGCAGAACAGGAACGCGGCGAGGATCAGTGGGCCCAGCGGGCTCATGTCCTACCCCCTGCCATCGCTCGTCTGCCACGTGGCGACGCCAGCGTGTGCGGAGGACCGACTCGCTCGATCCTCCCCCAGGGGAGGCTCCGTCGTGTCATGGCTGCCTCCCCGTCGTCGTCAGCTCGGGCTGGTCCTCGAAGCCGGGGTCGCCGACGTCGATCGCCGTGATGGGCGTCTCCTCGCCGGACTCGCCGGTCTCGCGCCGCGACAGCACGATCGCGCCGATCAGCGCGCCGAGCAGCAGCATGGAGGCGACCTCGAACGGGAACACCCAGGCCGAGAAGATCGCCAAGCCGATGTCGGCCACCCCGCCGCCCCCGACGGTGCTGGCCTCGGCGGCGAACTCGCTGCCGGACTGCAGGATCAAGGTGACGAGCACACCGAACAGCACGACCGAGATGCCGATGCCCATCGCGCGGTTCTGCGAGTCCAGCGCCTCGCGCCCGATCGGGGCGCGGGTCAGCATCAGCCCGAACAGGAACAGCACGGCGATGGCGCCGACGTAGACCACCAGCTGGACCAGCGCGACGAAGTCGGCGGCCAGCACGAAGAACACGCCACCGATGCCGGTCAGCGTGACCGCCAGGAACAGCGCCGCGTGGACGAGGTTCTTGGACGTCACCGTCGTCAGCGCCGCCCCGCCCGTGGCGATGGCGATGAGGACGAACACCACGTCCTGGGCGCTCATGCATCACCTTCCTGGTCGAGCTGCTCCTGCTTGCGCTTCTTGACCCACGCGGCCTTGGCCTTGGCCCGGGCGATGCGTTCGGACTTGCCGGCCGCGATCAGCTCGTCGTAGGTCGCCTGGTCGATCTCGCCGGCGCCCTCGACGTGGACGTCGGCCAGCTTGGGCTCGGCCGGGGCGGCCGGCGCCTCGGCGTCGGCGGCGGGGGTGTCGGCCGGCGCGGACGCCGCCGCCGACTGCTCGGCCTCCCACTCGGCGATCGCGGCGTCCAGCAGCTTCTGCTTCTCGGCCTT
>JAFGPU010000232.1 GCA_016936035.1 Acidimicrobiales bacterium | reverse complement strand
CTCGCCGCCTTCTCGACGGCCGCGCAGCCACCGAGCACGATCAGGTCGGCGAGCGACACCCTCGTGCCACCGGACTGCGAGCCGTTGAAGTCCTGCTGGATGCCCTCGAGGGTCTGGAGCACCTTGGCCAGCTCGGCCGGCTCGTTGGACTCCCAGTCCTTCTGCGGCTCGAGGCGGATGCGCGCGCCGTTGGCCCCGCCCCGCATGTCGGTGCCGCGGAAGCTCGCCGCCGCCGCCCACGCGGTGGACACCAGCTGGGGGATGGACAGCCCCGAGGCGAGGATCGTGTCCTTGAGGGCAGCGATCTCGGCGTCGCCGACGAGGTCGTGGTCGACGTCGGGCACGGGGTCCTGCCACAGCTGGGGCTCGGGAACCCACGGCCCCAGGTAGCGCGAGACGGGCCCCATGTCGCGGTGCAGCAGCTTGTACCACGCCTTGGCGAACGCGTCGGCGAGCTGATCGGGGTTCTCGTGGAACCGCCGCACGATCGGCTCGTAGACGGGGTCGAACTTCAGCGCGAGGTCCGAGGTCAGCATCATCGGTGCGTGCCGCTTCGACGGGTCGTGCGCGTCGGGCACGGTGTCCTGGGCCTCGGGGTTGGTGGGCCTCCACTGGTGCGCGCCCGCCGGGCTGGTCGTCAGCTCCCAGTCGTAGCCGAGCAGGTTGTCGAGGTACCCGTTGTCCCACCTCGTCGGCTCGTTGGTCCAGGCGCCCTCGAGCCCGCTGGTGAGCGTGTAGGGGCCGTGGCCGGTGCCGGCGCTGTTGTGCCAGCCGAGTCCCTGTGCTTCGACGGGGCAGCCCTCGGGCTCGGGGCCGAGGTACTCGGGGTCGACCGCACCGTGGCACTTGCCGAAGGTGTGCCCGCCGACGATGAGCGCGACCGTCTCCTCGTCGTCCATCGCCATGCGGGCGAACGTCTCCCGGATGTCCCTGGCGGACGCGAGCGGATCCGGGTTCCCGTTCGGCCCTTCGGGGTTCACGTAGATCAGGCCCATCTGCACGGCGCCGAAGGGACCGGTGAGCTCGCGGTCGCCGCTGTAGCGCTCGTCGCCGAGCCAGGTGTCCTCGGGGCCCCAGAAGATCTCCTCGGGCTCCCAGATGTCCTCGCGCCCGAACGCGAAGCCGAACGTCTCGAACCCCATCGACTCGAGGGCGCAGTTGCCGGCGAAGACGATCAGGTCGGCCCACGAGATCTTCCGGCCGTACTTCTGCTTGACCGGCCACAGCAGCCGGCGCGCCTTGTCGAGGCTCACGTTGTCGGGCCAGCTGTTGAGGGGGGCGAAGCGCTGGCTGCCGTCGCCGCCCCCGCCCCGGCCGTCGGCGATGCGGTACGTGCCGGCGGCGTGCCACGACAGCCGGATGAAGAGCCCGCCGTAGTGGCCGTAGTCGGCCGGCCACCAGTCCTGCGACGTCGTCATCACCTCGAAGACGTCCTGCTTCAGTGCCTCGACGTCGAGGGACGCGAACTCCTCCGCGTAGTTGAAGTCCTCGCCCATCGGGTTGGCCCGGGGCGAGTGCTGGTGGAGGACCTGCAGGTCCATCTGGTCCGGCCACCAGTCGCGGTTCGTCCGGGGGCGGTTCGGCTTGGGAGTCGGCGCCTCGACGACTGGGTTCTCGCTCTCGCTGCCGGTGTCAGACACGGTGGTCCTCCTGGATCGCTGGCTACGTCATCGGGTCATGCATGCTCTGGTTGCTTCGCTGTTCCGCCCGCCGATGTCGTCCGGAAGCGCCGCCGTCCGGCCCCGAGGCGGCCGCGCCCGCTGCGACGCATTCGGGACACCGGCCCCAGTAGATGACCTCGGCCTCGTCGATCTCGTAGGCCGAGTCGTCGGCGGCCGTCAGGCACGGGGTGTCGCCCACCGCACAGTCCACGTCGACCATCCGACCGCAGTCCCGGCAGATCAGGTGGTGGTGGTTGTCGCCCACCCGGTCCTCGTAGCGAGCCGGCGAGCCGGCAGGCTGGATGCGCCGGATGAGGCCCTTGTCGGCAAGGGCCGCCAGGCCGTCGTACACCGCTTGACGGGAGATGGCGCCGATCTCGGCCCGCACCACGCCGTAGATATCGTCGGCGGCGCTGTGGGGACGGTCGGACACCGCCCGCAGGACGGCCAGGCGCTGCGCCGTCACGTGCAGGCCGTGGCGGCGGAGCAGGGCGTCGTCGCGGGAGGTCCCCCCGGACATACCCGAAGCGTAATCCTCTGGTGGTGTTTGTCCAGATCCGGTTCGTTGCCAGTTCCCGAACGGATCGGTCGCGGCCTGGCGCCGCCGCACGCGCGTCCCTTCCCACCCTCGGTGTGATTGGCGGATACTGAGATCGCTCTGCCGACCACGAAGGGGGGTCCACGATGGGCCACACCGACGATCCCGGTTACGAGAAGGTCTCGGACACGACTCGCAGGTTCGAACTGGAGGACGAGCAGGTCTTCTCCGGCGCGGGGCGGGGACCGACGCCTCAGGAGGAGGCGGCCGCCGAACGGGCGGCGCCCGTGTCGGAGCGGACCCGCAGCGCCTACCGGGGGATGACCGACCGGGGCGCGTACCAGCGCGGCGAAGGACGCATCTAGCGTCTCGACACCAGGACGCCCGGACCACGGTGGATTCGGGCCCGAGCGCGCTGGGGGTGGGCCGGGGGTCGTCACCCGTGGCTGGCGCCGGACCCGGGGGCCGTCACGTTCTCGTGCTCCGGTGTGTCAGGTCGGGGAAGAGCCTGCGAGCCGCCGACCGGCGGAGAAGGAGCCCCGACCGATGACCCAGCTGCAGCGCACGACCGTGACGCCCGTCCTCGGTGCGGGAACGTGGGACATCGACCCCTCGCACTCGAGCGTCGAGTTCGTCGCGAGGCACCTGGTCGCGCGGATCCGGGGCCGGTTCGCCGACTTCACCGGGACCATCGAGATCGGCGCGGACCCGACGGACTCCGCCGTCGAGGCGACCATCCGAGCGGCGAGCCTGGACACCTACGTCGGCCCGCGCGACCAGAACCTCCGCGCGGCCGA
The DNA here is from genome assembly GCA_016936035.1 of Acidimicrobiales bacterium. Taxonomy (GTDB): domain Bacteria; phylum Actinomycetota; class Acidimicrobiia; order Acidimicrobiales; family VFJN01; genus ZC4RG19. The sequence goes on along the minus strand of JAFGPU010000232.1, from coordinate 273 downwards.
GTACCTCGACGTCGAGCGGTTCCCGACGCTCACGTTCCGCAGCTCGGCGGTGCATGGCGTCGACGGCGACCGCGCCTTCCGCCTCGACGGCGATCTCACGATCCGCGACGTGACCCGACCGGTGTCGCTCGACCTCGAGTACCTGGGTTGCGGTGACGACCCCTGGGGCGGCACGCGGGCCGGGTTCTCCGCACGCACCGAGATCGACCGGGACGACTTCGGCGTGCGCGGCAACGTCGTGCTCGAGACCGGTGGACTGCTGGTCGGCAAGGT
>JAFGPU010000231.1 GCA_016936035.1 Acidimicrobiales bacterium | reverse complement strand
CCGGCACGGTGGTGCCTACCCTCCACGCCGTGCTGAAGCTCGTCCTCCCCAAAGGCTCCCTCGAACGGGCCACCCTCGAGCTGTTCGAAGCGGCCGACCTGACGGTCAACCGCTCGTCCAGCGTCGAGTACAAGGCGACGATCGCCGACCCCCGCGTCGACGAGGTGCGCATCCTGCGCCCGCAGGAGATCCCCCGGTACGTCGCGGACGGGCTGTTCGACCTGGGCATCGCCGGCCGCGACTGGGTCGAGGAGACCGAGAGCGACGTCGTCGTCCTCGGCGAGCTCCAGTACTCGAAGGCGTCGTCGAAGCCGTTCCGCATCGTGGTCGCGGTCCCGGAGAGCTCGCCGTGGGACAAGGTCGAGGACCTGCCCGACGGCGTCCGGGTCTCGACCGAGTATCCGGGCCTGACGGCGCGCTTCTTCGCCGAGCGGGGGGTGCGCGCCGACGTGCGGCTCTCCTACGGCGCGACCGAGGCCAAGGTGCCCGACATCGTCGACTGCGTGGTCGACGGCACCGAGACGGGCCGGGCGCTGCGGGCCGCCAACCTGAAGATCATCGGCGAGCTGCTGCCCAGCTACACCGCGCTCATCGCCAACCGCGCCGCCCACGACGACCCGGCCCGGCGCCAGGCGATGCTCCAGCTCAAGGTGCTGCTCGACGGCGTGCTCGAGGCCCGGGGCAAGGTGCTGGTGAAGCTGAACGTCTCCCGCGACGACCTCGACGAGGTGATCGCGCTGGTGCCGTCGATGAAGGCCCCGACCGTGAACGAGCTGTTCGGCGAGCGCGGCTACGCGGTCGAGACCGTGGTCGCGAAGTCCGAGATCAACACCCTCATCCCGGCGCTCAAGGACGCGGGCGCGTCCGACATCATCGAGCTGCCGCTGTCCAAGATCGTCCACTGATGCCGGCCGTGCCCCACGCCTCGGTCACCGGGGTCGTCGACGCCTTCGACGAGCCCCGCGGCCTGGGGACGGTGCGGGCCGACGACGGCGCCGTGCTGCCGTTCCACTGCACCGCCATCGCCGACGGCTCGCGCACGATCCCGGTCGGTCAGCCCGTGCGCTTCACGGTCGTCGCCGGCCACCTCGGCCGCTGGGAGGCCGCGCAGATCACGGCCCTGTAGCGGCCGTCGCCTGTCGCCTGTCACCGGAACGGCCGGTGGCGCCGTCACCCGCCGCCCGGCGGGTCGGTGGCTGGAGCGGGTACGTGTCGGCCGGTGTCGCCGAAGCGCCGGGAGAACGCCCGCAGCACCTCGCGGAGGTCGTCGTGGAGCAGGTCCGCCCGGCGGGCGCCGGCCACGGTCAGCTCGGCCTGGCGGCGCAGGGGTGGCACGCGCCCGGGGTGGCCCGCGGCGACGAGCGACCGCTCGACGAGGTGCAGCGCCTCGAGCAGGTAGATGCACACCGCCGGGTGGGCGGCCGCGGCCCGTCTGATCTCGTCGAACGCCAGCTCGACGAGGGTGGCGTGGGTCGGGGCCTCGGCGAACACGACCCGGCGGTCGCGCTCGTCGTCCTCGATGCCGGTGGGCAGGTCCCGCGCCAGCGCGACGCCGAGCACCTCGGCGAGGTGGAAGATGGCGTCCTGCGCCGTCGTGGGGTCGTTGACGCCGGGCGAGAGGGCGACGAGCGCCACGTCCGCGAGCTGGCGGATGCCGTAGCTCGGGTCCTGCTGCAGGGTGCGGGCGCGCCCCACCTCGATCGCCTCGGCGGCTCGCCGCTGAGCGCTCTCGGGGTCGTCGGGCGCCGGCCACACCGTGCACAGGGGGGTGCCACGGACCGCGAAGCGGCCCGGTGCCGTCTCGACGCGCACGGTGCCACCCTCGGGCACGAGGTCGAGAAGCTGCCGGGCCGACAGCTGCTGGATCCAGCCGCTGCTGGCGAGGAGGACGGCGTGGCCGGGACCGTCCGGCGCTTCCGGGGGCCTCCCTGTCGCGCTGCCGTCCCCACCTTCCGGCCAGATGCTGTCGATCTGCGCCAGCGTCTCTTGGGTGACGCGCTGCAGGATCTGGCTGACCTCCATCGTGTGGGCGTTGTGGTCGATGAACGCGACGATGGCGAGGATGGCGGCCACGCCCAGGACGACCGCAAGCGCCACGGAGAGGTTGGGGACCACCGGCTCTCCGGCGTCCTCGACCGAGCTGCGCACGGCCCGCAGGACCATCAGGCAGTAGGTGAAGGTGCCCACCGCCAGCGCCACGACCCGCCGGTTGAACGGGTCGCGGAACAGGCTGTGGACGACCCGGGGCGAGTACTGACCCGAGGCCTGCTGGATGACGAGCAGCGAGATCGAGAAGGCGATGCCGGCCACCGTGATCGTGGCCGCGGCGACGACGCTCAGCACCTCGCGGGCGCTGCCCACCGTGGAGGTGAGCACGAGGGGGAACTCGGTCGCCTGGTCGTCGAGCGCGGCGTCGACCTCGACCATCGCCACGCCGGCGGCACCGCCGATGAGCACGAACAGCATCGGGACGAAGAAGAGGCTGCCGCGGAGCCGTTCCACGAGAGCGTTCAGGCGGATCGACATCGCGCTGGAGGTTACGGCGTCCGTGCGGTCGGCGGGCCGACGATCGTGGCCGCGGCCCGTGGTCTCGGACCTGGTCCCCGTGGCCTGGTGGTCGACGGGCTCCGGGCCGATGCCGTCAGCCGTCGACCGGGTGGCCGAGTGCCTCGAGCAGCGCGCGGGCGTAGCGCTCGCCGCCCGCGGGTGTCAGGTGGATGCCGTCGGGGTCGCGCACGGCCACGGTGCCGTCCGCGTCGCACGCGGCCGACTCCCAGGTCTCGCAGGGCAGCGAGAGGTGGAACTCGCCGTCGGGGCCGAGCTGGGGGGCGGGGTCGACCAGCGTGATCTCCGGACGGTCTGCGGCCAGCTCGCGGTAGGCCGCGCGGATGGCGGCGGCGGCCGGCTCGGACGCGGGCTCGCCGACCGGCGGCGGCACCACGACGAACACCTCGGTGTCGTCGAACAGGTCGACGATGGCGGGCATCATGCGCCGGTAGGCGTGCGCGATGGTCTGGGGGTCGCGGGGCGGGCCGCCGCCGGGGTTGACGCACTCGGTGCTGTCGTTGCCCGCGAACGAGATGACGAGCTGGCGGGGTCGGACATCGGCGAGCTCGCGGAACGTGTCCATCCAGTCGCACGGGGCGCTGCCGCCGAACGCGAACGACACGATGGTCAGGCCTTGGGCGTCGGCGTGGGCCTGCATCTGGTCGCGCGACTGCTCGATGAGCGAGTCGCCCACGACGGCGACGTCGATGTCGTCCTCCCGCGACTGGTCGGGCCCGTCGTCGGTGGTCGTCGTGGCGGCCTGCCCGCCTCCGGCGGTCGTCTCGACGGGCTGCCCATCGCCGGCCCCGCCGCCGGCGGCGATCGTGACGCCGGCCACCGCGGTGGCGGCGATCACCGCTCCGGCGACGACGAGGGGAAGGAGCCGGCGCCGGCGTGGCGCGGGAGCCCCGTCGTGGTCGGTCCGCTCCTCAGGCATGGTGCGCGGGCCGTCAGTCGCCGGATGGCGGCGACGGTTCGCCCGCCTTCGTCGCCTCCACGAAGGCGAGCTGGAGCTGGTGCAACGCCTGGCGCAGGGGCGTCTCGGCCTCGCCGAGGCGCGAGCCGACGGCGTCGACGACCGCCTTCAACGCGTCGATGGCCACGCGGGCGTCGTCCAGGCGGGGCTCGGGCTGGGACAGGTGCAGCGCCGCCAGCTCGTAGAACTGGAGGGCCTGCTGGCCGACCACCAGGCCCGCCGGCGCCTCGAGCAGTTGCTGGCGGGCGGCGTCGAGCTGGCGGGCGTACTCCTCGGCAGCCGCCTCCTCCTCGGGGGTGAGCTCGCGCTCGTCCTCGCCGGGGGGCGCGGATGGCGGCGGCCCTGCCGCGCCGGCGGGTGGGGGACCGGAGGAACGGCCGCCCGGGCGGTCGACCGGGTGCTCGCCTGAGGGCGTCCAGAGGGTGCTCATCGCGACGCGACGGTAGCGGAGCGCGAGCCGGTCACCCACGCTGGTGGGTGGCGCCGGTGTGGACAGGGCGGTGACGACTGGTACCCTACGGCTCACAACTTCAGGGAAGTGGGGCCCGCCGCGGCAGCGAGACATCGTCGTGGTCGTGTTGCCCCCACCCGGCCACGTCGATGCGGCGTGCGTCCGGGTCGATCGATCGCAGCGAGGTTTCCTCGTCGCGGACGTCGGCTTCCCCCGGCGTCCGTTCGTCGTTTTCGGCACGGATGGCGGGTTGGCAGTTCTGATGGCCCATGCGTACGGAGGTGTCTGCGCATCTATGAGGAGTGAGCGGCGATAGCTACGCCGGCGAACAACGAGCCCCGGATCAACGAGCGCAT
>JAFGPU010000230.1 GCA_016936035.1 Acidimicrobiales bacterium | reverse complement strand
TCGGTGACCCGAATCCGCCGTGGAGGTCCCGTGGCCCTGACGCAGAGCCGCAGTCTGTCCCTGTCCATCGAGCGCGATGATTGGCGTGAGCACAGCGCCTGTCGCGATACCGACCCCGATCTGTTCTTCCCCGTTGGTACCACCGGTCCAGCGATCGAGCAGATCGAGAACGCCAAGGCCGTCTGCCGTGCGTGCGACGTCCAGAAGAGCTGCCTCGACTACGCCCTGTCCACCAACCAGGACAGTGGTATCTGGGGCGGCACCTCCGAGGAAGAGCGCCGAGCGCTGCGTCGCCAGTGGGTGGCGCGCCACCGCAAGGCCTCGGCCTGACATCGGTCCCCCGCCTGCGGGGGACGCACAGCGGTGCCGGACGACGTCCGGTGCTGGGGAACACAACACGCTGGGATGCTGGGAAGCCCCCCGGGGCGAACGACGACAAGGTCTCAACGCGACGACGGCCTCGCTACGGCGAGGCTCTCGTCGTTGTCGGCGGGGATCGGCACCCGCAGGACCACCTGGGTGCCGGGCCGGTCGCCGTCGCCCTCGCCCGTGTGGATCGAGATCTCGCCCGACAGGTCGCTCGTCACCAAGGTGCGCACGATCGACAGCCCCAGACCGGTCGTCGCGTCCAGGTCGAAGCCGGCGGGCAGCCCCACCCCGTCGTCTGTGACCCGCAGCGTCAGCGACGCGCCGTCACGCTCGATGATCACCCCGACCCGCCCGGGCGCGTCGGTGAGGTCGAGCTCGGCCGGGTAGGCGTGGTCGACGGCGTTCTGCAGCAGCTCGTTCAGCACGACGGCCAGCGGGGTGGCGACGCCCGCCGGGAGCACGCCGCCGTCGCCCTGGACGTCGAAGCGGATGGGGTGCTCGGGCGAGATCATGCTGTCGGCCACCATGGCCACGACCGGTCGGACGATGGCGACGAAGGGCACGTCGTCGCCGGCTTCGCGCGACAGGATCTCGTGCACCAGGGCGATGGAGCGGATGCGGCGCACCGACTCCTCGATGGCCGTGCGCGCCTCGCTGGTGCCCAGCCGACGCCCCTGCAGGCGCAGCAACGACGAGATGGTCTGCAGGTTGTTCTTCACCCGGTGGTGGATCTCGCGGATGGTGGCGTCCTTGGACAGCAGCAGCAGGTCGCGTCGCCGCAGCTCGGAGATGTCGCGCAGCAGCACCACCGCACCGGTGACCGCACCGTGGTCGAGCAGAGGGATGCCCCGCATCAGCACGGTCACGTCGATGCCCCGGGGCAGCTCCTCGGTGACCGGGACCCCCAGGGCGAAGGCGGTGCTGACCACCGACTCCTCGAGGCCGAGCTCCGAGAACCGCAACCCCTCGGCGTTGGCGTGGACACCCAGCCGGTGCAGCGTCGACACGGCGTTCGGCGACGTGTACTCGACGCGTCCCGACGCGTCGATGACGATGACGCCGTCGCCCACCCGGGGCGCCTCCTCGGTCTCGACGTCGTCGGCATCGAAGGGGAAGTCGCCGCTGGCGATCATGCGGGCGAACCGGTTGAACACGTCGACGTAGGTGCGCTCCAGCTCGCCCGGCTGGCGCCCGAACGACGGCGCCGATTCGCGCGTGAGCACCCCGATGACCTTGCCCTGGTAGCGGATCGGGATGCACAGCACCCGCACGCGCTCCTTGAGCGGCGAGATCGTGATCTCGCCCTCGATGATCTCGCCGAGGCGGTAGGCGCGGGCGACGAGCGGGCGGTCCTCCTCCTCGAGCACGGTGCCCACCCAGTCGGCCCGGTACACCGTCTGGGCGGTCGTCGGCCGCACCTGCCCGAGCACCACGAACCGGTTGCCGTTGTTGTCCCGGGGCTCGCCCACGACGCCGAACAGCAGCAGGTCGGCGAAGCAGAAGTCGGCGAGCAGGCCCCAGCTGGCGGCCAGCCGCTGGAGATGGGCCACAGACGTGCTGTCCAGGCGGGTGAAGAAGCGAGCGAGCTCGGCGAGGCTGGCCATCGTGGGTGATTGTCGCAGCTAGCGGGCGCCGGTCAGCGCCACAGCGACTCGCCGAGCTCGAGCAACCCGGCCAGGTCGGTGATGTCGTGATCCGCGTAGGGGACGACGGCGACCACATCCGCCTGCGCCGACAGCTCGCTGCGCTGCTCGGCCTCGCGCGTCGCGACGACCTGGAAGTTCAGGAAGCTGTCGGCCACCTCGGAGAGCACCCGGGCCAGCTGCGCGGGCTCGCCCACCGCCGGCACCGAGCCGGCGACCGAGGCGGCGAGGGGCTCGGCGTCGCGTCGCAGGCGCTTGGCGGTCGCGTTCGACCCCTTGTCGAGGAACCAACCCGGCAGCACCTTGTTGAGCACGACGGCGCCCAGGTGGAACTTGCGGTCGCGCAGCGCGTCGATGAAGAACTCGGCTTCGCGCGCCGGCGACGCCTCCAGTGTCGACACGACCGCGAACGTCGTGCGCTTGTCGGACAGCGTGCGGGTCACCGCCCGAGCCCGCTCGACGAAACCGTCGTACATCGTCTGGAACAGGAGGAAGAACTCGGTGATGTCCTCGAGGAACTGCGAGCCGAGGATGCGGTCGGCCACGGTGTAGAAGGGCTTCGAGGCCATGGTGAACACGCGGCTGCGGGCCGGCACCGTGAGCCAGCGCAACAGGCGGCTGGAGAAGAAGTCGGCCATCCGCTCGGGCGCCTCGAGGAAGTCGATGGCGTTCCGCGTGGGCGGCGTGTCCACCACGATGAGGTCGTAGCGACCCGACGCGTGGATCTCGTAGAGGCGCTCCATGGCGATGTAGTCGTGGCTCTGCACGAAGCGGCCCGTGATGTTCTCGTACAGCGGGTTGGCCAGGATGGCCTCGCACGTGGCGGCGTCGGGCGCGTGCGTGCGCACCAGCTGATCCCAGGACTGCTTCGTGTCGAGCATGGCCGCCCACAGCTCGCCCCGGGGCTCGACGCCCGCGTCGCGGAACAGCGACGGCGGCACCTGGGTCTCGACGTTGCCGAACCGCTCGAGGCCGAGCGCGTTCGCGAGGCGCCGGGCGGGGTCGACGGTGATGACCAGCACCTTGCCGCCGAGCTGGGCGGCGGCCATCGCGGCCGCAGCGGCCGCCGCGGTGGTCTTGCCCACGCCGCCCGACCCGCAGCAGATCACGATCTCCTTGGCGGCCAGCAGCGACTCGAAGGTGGGCGGGCTGACGGCGTTGCGGCGCGTGCGGGCCATGACCGATCAGTACCCCAGCTCCGCGCCGAGCGACTCGGCGATCTGGCGGGTGGCGCGCAGGCCGTGCGTGCGTTGGAAGAGCTCGGGCACGTACAGCAGCTCGGTACCGGACGGCAGCCCGTCGCGCAGCTCGCCCAGGTGCTCGGCCCGGGTGCGGCGCATGCGGACGGCCAGTTCGGCGCCCTCGAGCAAGGGCTCGACGTTGCCCTCGACGGCCTCGGCGAGAGCGGCGGTGGCCGCCGGTGCGCGCAGGGCCCGGAACACGTCTTCCTCGCCCCGGGTGAACAGCTCGGGCAGCACCCGGTTGACCACCACCGCGGCCAGATCGACCGAGGTCTCGGCGCGCAGGCGCTCCGAGAGGTCGATGGTCTCGTTGACCGGCATCTCCTCGGGGGTGGCCACGATGACGACGCCGGTCTGGGCGGGGTCGGAGAGGATGTCGAGCATCCACCCGGTCTGGTCGCGCACCGCCCCGACCTTCACCAGCTCCTTGATCGCCTGGGGGGCGGCGAGCTGGCCCACGATGTGGCCTGACGCGGGTGCGTCCACCACGACCACGTCGTAGTGCTGCTCGCGGACCTCGTAGGCGAGCTTGCCCACGATCAGGATCTCCTTGACCCCTGGTGCGGCGTTGGCGACGAAGTCGAACGTGCGGGCCAGCGGGCCGATGCGGGACAGCAGCGGCACCCGGAGCTGCAGGCTCAGGTACTCCTTGAGCGACGCCTCGGTGTCCATCGACATGGCCCACAGGCCCGGCGCGATCTCGCGCTCACGGAACTGCGTGGGTCCGGTCTCGAACGCCCCCGCGAGGTTGCCCTTGGCGTCGACCTCGCACAGCAGCGTGCGCTTGCCCCTCGATGCGGCGAGCTGGCCCAGCGCCGCGGCGATGGTGGTCTTGCCGACGCCGCCCTTGCCGGTGACGAAGAGCAGCTTGCGGTCGAGCAGGTCAGTGGTCGCAGCCATGGCAAACGGGGGTGGTGAGCGGCCGGTGCCACCCGGCCGCACGCGGCCGCGTGGCGACGGCGGGGGCGGTCAGCCGCCGAACCCGACGCGGCGGCCGTGGGCGGTGGAGCCGATCTCGACGTAGGCGACCTTGTCGACGGGCACGCCGAACTGGCGGCCGCGGCGGTCGGTCAGCCAGAGCGTGCCGCCGTCGGAGAGGGCGCTGTCGATGTGCTCGCGCACCGCCTCTCCGTCGGTGTCGTCGGCGAGCACGACCTCGAGCTCCTTCGGCGAGTTCTTGACCCCGATGCGGACGTCCACGTCTTCCTCCATGTGTCGGGCGGCCGTCATCGTAGGGGGCGCTCGACCCGTTCACTGTCACCGGGGTGCGAGCGCGCTGCCGTCCGCCGGCGGCTCCGGGACCACGGCGGGGTCGTCGTGGTCGCCGGCGGCCACCTCGGCCGCCCAGCGGGGGTGCCGGTGCTCGGCCCAGGCGCGGGTGACCCGGCCGGTGACGATGCCGCGGAGGGCACCGGTGTCGGCCAGCCCCAGCGCGATGTGGCCGGCCACGACCACCCAGGTCGCGATGGCCGTCCAGTCGTGCACGAACGTGGCGCCGGTGCGGTAGGTGAGGTCGAAGGGCTCGTACCAGCGCATGATCGATCCGGTGACGACCATGGTGGGGATCATGCCGGCGACGAACGCGGCGTTGAGCTTCTGCCCGGCGTTGAACTTGCCGACGGCGTCGGTGGCCTCGCGGCCCCGGGACCACAGCCAGCGCCGGTCGGCGCGGGTCCAACGGCTGAGACGCCGCACGTCCGCGCGCACGGCGGCCCGCCACCGTCCCGCGTACGCGACGATCAGGGGCACGGGCATGGCCAGTCCCGCGACCACGTGGGTGTCCTTGACCAGGGTGCGCCGGCCGACGAGGGCGGTGAGCGGGCCCACGTAGAGCACGAGGCCCGTGACGGCGCACACGAGCACGGCCACCGCGGTCGCCCAGTGCAGCGCGCGCTCGGCGCGTGAGAACCGGGCGACCACCGAGGGCCCGACGGCGTTCATGACGACGTCGGCTCGTCGTCCCGGCCGTTGGAGCGCCCGACCCAGGCGTCGACGTCGTAGCCCCGCACCTCCCAGTAGCCCTCGTGCAGGACGTCGACCACCTCGATGCGCTCGAGCCACTTGAGCGACTTGTAGCCGTACATGGGACCGACGAACAGGCGCACCGGCCCGCCGTGCTCACGGGTGACCGGGCCGTCGAGCATCTCGTGGGCGACGAGCACGTCGTCACGCCGCGCCTGGTCGAGGGTGAGGCTCTCGGTGTAGGCGCCGTCGAAGCTCCAGATGCGCAGGTGGGTGGCGCCGCCGGTGACGCCCGCCTCGTCGAGCAGGTCGGCGAGGCGCACGCCCTTCCAGCGCACGTCGGCGACGCGCCACCCCGTCACGCACTGGAAGTCCATGGTCAGCTCGGACTGGGGCCGGGCGGTGAGGTCGTCGAGCGTGAGGGTGAGCGGGCGCTCGACCAGCCCGTCGACGGTCAGCCGGTAGTCGGCGGCGGTGCGCTCGGGCATGTGCGAGGTGACCGAGTAGATGCGGAACCGGCCGGCGGTGGGCACGAACGAGCTGAGCCCCGTGGGGTCGTTCTGCGTGACCGGGCGGAGCGCGGACTCGACCGTCGACTGCACCCGGTCGCCGAACGCGATGCCGGCGGCACCGAGACCGAGCATGCCCAGCACGACCCGGCGACCGATGGGCGTGCCCTCGGCCTCGTCGGGCGCGCCGTCGTCGCGGGGATCGCCGGGATCGCCGGGATCGCTGGTCACGGCGTCGAGGGTAGGCCCGGTCGTCCGCCTTGCGCCGCCGAGCGCCCCCCGGCCGGCGGGTGTTCCGCGATCCGTAAGGTCTGCACCCCCCGGCGGGCCGCGGTCACACGCGTCCGCCGGCGCCGCCGCCCGCCCCGCCTGCGTTCGGGAACGGCGTCACCCGAAGCGACGCCGGAGCCGCTCCAGCCGGTCGTCCCAGCGGCGACCGGCGTGCTCGGCCCAGGTCGCCAGGGCGTCGAGCGGTTCCGTCACGGCGGTGAAGCGCGTCTCGCGCCCCGACCGCTCGGCGGCGACCAGGCCCGCGCTGCGCAGGAGCGCCAGGTGCTTGGCGACCGCCTGGCGTGACACCGGCAGCCGCTCGGCGAGCGCCGTGGCGGTGACGGGACCCTGCTCGGCCACCGCCTGCAGGACGCGTCGCCGGGTGGCGTCGGCCAGGGCGGCGAACAGCTCGTCGGGCGGCTCGCTCCCGGCCGGGGGGCCGGTGGGTGCGGGCTCAGGCGGTGGCGACACGGGCGGCCACGAACAGCAGCTCGAGCCCGAGGATGCGACGGTCCCAGCGGTCGGCGGTGCAGCGCAGCCAGCCCGGCGCCCGGCGGACCGCAGCGGCGGGCCGGCGGGCGATGCCGGACGCGGCGCCACCGCCTCGGGCCACGGCGGCGCCGGCGCCGCCCCGGGGCGTGAGGCCGGGCAGCGTCTCGGTGACCACGACGCGCGTCCCGCCGCCGTCGACCGGGCGCAGCTCGACCGCGACGGTGGACGCGTCGCCCTCGTCGCCCGGGTGCCACCAGGTCCACACCAGGCGCTGGCCCGGCGCGGACTCGTCGACCCGCACCCGGCGAGCGAGGGCATCGGGATCGTCGAGCCACAGGGCGCGCTCGTCCGGATCGACCACGGCCTGCCACACGGCGTCGACGTCTGCCTCGATGTCGACGGTGCGGGTGACCCGCAGGCCGGCACCGTGACCGGTGCCGTCGGTTCCAGCGGTCCCCGCGATGCCGTCGGGACCAGCGGTACGGGCGGTGCCGTCGGGCGAGCGGGGTGCGTCCGGTCGGTCGGTGGCCCCAGCGGGACCGGGCGTGTCTGCGGGCAGCTCCTGGGCCATACGTGCAACTCTACAGTTGCGCTTCAGCCGGTCCACCCCTACGCTCCATTGCGCAACCAGACGGTTGCGCGTCGAGGAGGAAACGCACCGTGCTCATCCCCACCGTCATCGAGACCACCAACCGCGGCGAGCGGGCCTACGACATCTACTCCCGGCTGCTGCGCGAGCGCATCGTCTTCCTGGGCACCGCGCTCGACGAGAGCGTCGCCAACCTGATCATCGCCCAGCTGCTCCACCTCGAGGGCGAGGACATGGAGCGGCCGATCAACCTCTACATCAACTCCCCCGGCGGCGACATGACGGCGCTGTTCGGCGTCTACGACGCCATGCAGTTCCTCGGCCCGCCGGTCCACACCGTGTGCGTGGGCCAGGCCTGCTCGGCCGCGGCCGTGCTGCTGGCGGCCGGTGAGCCGGGACACCGTGCCGCGCTGCCCAACGCGCGCATCCTCATCCACCAGCCCCACGGCGGCGCCCAGGGTCAGTCGGCCGACATGGAGATCGCCGTGCGCGAGATGGTGATCATGCGCGAGCGCATGGTCGACATCCTGGTCGAGCGCACCAACCAGACCCGCGAGCGCATCGTCGGCGACATCGACCGCGACTACATCCTGCGCGGCGACGAGGCCGTCGAGTACGGCATCGTCGACGAGGTCATCACCCGGCGCGCACCCCGCCCGATGCCCGGGTTCGCCCGCACCGACGAGGCGGTGGCGGCCACCGGGTGACCCGTCAGCCGGGGGCGTCGACCTCGGACCAGGGTGGCGAGGCCTCGTCCGGCGGGGCCGGCGGCGCGGCGGGCAGGAGCGGCCCCCGGCTGGTCTCGATGACCAGCGCACCGCCGGGCTCGCACCGCCCGATCGCGGTGGCCAGCGCCCGGCCGCTCGGCTCGGTGAGGGTCGTCGCGTCGACGGGCACGACCAGCTCCGGTGGATCGCCCACCGGCGCCCCGGCGTGGTACAGCGCGACGAGCACGCGCCCCGGCCCGGCGCCGCGCCGCCGGCCCGACCAGATCGACGACACCAGCCCCATGACGTCGGGGCCGCCGGTGTCGGCCTCGGTCCACCACAGGATCTTCACCCGGCGGCGCTCGCCACCGCCCCGCCGGGTCAGGTAGGCCTCGTACACGGCCCGTTGCTCGTCGGTCCACGCCGCGGGCACGTCACCGCGGCGGCGACGGTGACGGGCGGCGAAGCTCACGATCGCGTCCCCACGGCGAGCGAGGCTAGTGCCCTGTCGACGACCGTCTGCTCCCGTCGACGGACGATCGTCGGACGGGGTGCGAGGTCACCGAGGCTACTGACACAGATGTCACCACCTGCTCGCGCCGGGCAGACTGGCGACATGGACCCCTCCCTCCGACTGGCGGGCGACGGCCTCGCTCTCGCCGCCGACGCCTACGGCCCCGACGACGGCCCGCCCGTCCTGCTGTTCCACGGCGGGGGCCAGACCCGCCACGCCTGGGACGGCACGGCCCGCCTGCTCGGCGACAAGGGGTGGCGGGCCACGACCGTCGACCTCCGCGGCCACGGCGACAGCGACTGGGCCGCCGCCGACCAGGACGGGCCGTACTCGCTCGACGCCTTCGCCGCCGACGTCCGGGCCGTGGCCGCCGTGCAGCCCCGGCCGCCGGTCCTCATCGGCGCCTCGCTCGGCGGGCTCAGCTCGCTCGTGGCGATCGCCGAGGCCCCCGCCCCCGACGCCGTCGCCAGCGGCCTGGTGCTGGTCGACGTGGCGCCCCGGCTCGAGGAGGAGGGCATCGCCCGCATCGCCGAGTTCATGCTCGGCCACCTCGACGGCTTCGCCACCCTGGACGAGGTCGCCGACGCGGTGGCCGCCTACAACCCCCACCGCCCCCGACCGCGCGACCTGTCCGGGCTGCGCAAGAACGTGCGGCTCCGCGACGACGGCCGCTGGTACTGGCACTGGGACCCCCGCTTCCTGCTGGGCGGCCCCCGCGACGAGCCGCGCAGCCTGCGCAACGAGGACCGCCTCGACGCCGCCGCCCGTGTGCTCACGCTGCCGACGCTGCTGATCAGGGGCCGGCAGAGCGACGTGCTGTCGGAGGAGGGCGCACGGCACCTCGTCTCGCTGGTGCCGCACGCCCGCTACGTCGACGTGAGCGGCGCCGGGCACATGGTCGCCGGCGACCGCAACGACGTCTTCAACGACGCCGTCGTCGAGTTCCTCCGCGACGAGCTGCCCGCCTGACCG
>JAFGPU010000229.1 GCA_016936035.1 Acidimicrobiales bacterium | reverse complement strand
GCGTCGTCGACGACGCCCTTCAGACCCTTCGAGGATGCGTTGCTCATCGTCGTCCTTCCGTCGGGGAACCCTCGCGTGCTTCCCCGGGGGCGGGCGCCAAACCGCTCAGGTGCCCCCGTCGGACGAGCGGGCGCGGCCCCACCCCACTGCGGGCTACGGCTCCGCCCCTTGAGGCCGCTGCGTTCCGAGAGGAGGTGTGTCACCTCACTCCGATTGTTGCCGCGCGCAACTTTCGGAAGGAGGTGAAACACGACGGAAGCGCCCCGACCCCACCCGGCGGTCGAGGCGGGCGCCGGCGTCGCTCGTCAGGCGGCGGCCCCTGGCGGATGTCCGTTGGCGGGTGACGACGACCGCACCGCACCCGTCAGTCGACGCGCACCCGGGTGACGTGGGCGATGGCCACCGAGCTGGTGCCGACGTGCAGCTCGTAGGTGCCCGCGTCGACCCGCCAGCCGGCGTCGGGGGCCCCACCGCCACCGCCGGTCATGGGCACGGCCGCCGCCCGTGCGGCGACCTCGGCTCGCTCGGGCATCCCGGGGTCCCAGTAGGCGAACGACCGGTCGTCGAGCACGAGGTCGACCGTCGTCGACTCGCCGGGGTCGAGCCACACCTTGGCGAAGGCCGCCAGCTCCTTGGGTGGCCGGACCAGCCGAGGCGCGGGTGGCGCGACGTAGCACTGCACGACCTGGGCCCCCCGGCGGCGCCCGGTGTTGGTGACCGGGACCGACAGGGTGAGCTGCTCCCCGGCGCCGGTGGCGACGGTCGGGGACGACAGGATCGGCTCGCCCACGTGCCAGGTCGTATACGACCCCCCGTGGCCGAACGGGAACCGCACCGGCAGGTGGCGCGCCTCGTACCACCGGTACCCCACCAGCACGCCCTCGCCGTAGCGGACGTGGCCGTTCTCGCCCGGGAAGTTGCCGAACGAGGGGTTGTGCTCGACCCGGAGCGGCACGGTGGTGGGCAGGCGACCGGCTGGCTCGGCCTCGCCGAGCAGCACGTCGGCCAGGGCCGCGGCCATCTCCTGTCCGCCGAACCAGACCTGCAGGAGGGCCCGCGCCTCGGGGGCCCAGTCCATCGTGACGGGCGAGGCCGCGTTGACCACCACCACCGTGGCGGGGTTGGCGGCCACGACGCGGCGGACCAGCTCGTCCTGACGGCCGGGGAGATCCATCGAGGCCCGGTCCTCGCCCTCGGACTCCCACTCGCCGGTGGTGCCCACCACCAGCACCACGGCGTCCGCCCCGGCGGCGGCGTCGACGGCGCGGTCGAGGAGGTCGTCGGGCTCCGGTGGTCGGTGGCCGATGCGCAGGGCCCCGGCGCTCCGCCCGGTGGCGAACTCGACCACGACGTCGACCGGACGCCCGGCCTCCAGCTCGACCGGGGCCTCGACTTCGATGCTGCCCATGCCGAAGTAGGCGCTGCCGCGCGGCGGCCGGTCGGCGAACCCGTCGATCACGGTGTCGCCACCGACGACGATCCGGCCGCGCCCGGCCTGCACGAGCGTGAACACGTGGGTGCCGGTGACGTCGGGGGTGAGGGTGGTGCGAGCGCGGAACGACCAGCCCTCGCCGGCGCCGAGCCCGGGCACGGGGGGTTCCAACCCGAAGATGTCGGCGGCGGGCGTGTGCGAGCGGTGCACCGGGTCGCCGGCGAGGTCACCGTTGGCGAACCAGTCGATGTCGAGGCCCTCGCCGGCGCCGCTCGGCGCCGCGGTGCCCGTGCCGCCGAGGAGCGGCGTGGACCTGCGGTTGTCGCAGCCCGGCTCGTGGACGACCCGGACGCTGCCTCCCAGCGCCGTGCGCAGGGCGTCGAGGGGCGTCACCAGGTGGTGGGGTCGGAGCGAGGCCGACCCGCCGCCCATGATCTGCGCCCGGCCGGCGTTGGGGCCGATGACGGCGAGGGTGCGCAGCCCGGCGCGGTCGAGGGGCAGCAGGCCGTCATTGGCGAGCAGCACCATCGACTCGGTCGCGGCCCGCCGGGCCACGGCGCGGTGCTCGGGCCGGTCGCCGGACACCTCGTCGCCGGGTCCGGCGTCGTCGAGCGCCCCGACGCGGTCGAAGGTGCGGAGCAGGCGGGTGACCTGGACGTCGACCAGAGCCTCGTCGACGTCGCCCCGGCGCACCGCCGCCGCGAGCGGGTCGCCGAACGCCCGGGACGGGCCGGGCATCTCGAGGTCGACGCCGGCGGCAGCGGACCTCTCGGTGCCGACGACACCGAACCAGTCGGTCACGACGAAGCCCTCGAAGCCCCACTCGTCGCGCAGGATGCCCGCCAGCAGCCCGGGTTGCTCGGTGCACCAACTCCCGTTGACACGGTTGTAGCCCGTCATGATGCCGAGGGCTCCGCCGTCGCGCACGGCGGCCTCGAACGGCGCCAGGTAGATCTCGCGCAGCGCCCGCTCGTCGATGTCGGAGCTGATGGTGTAGCGCTCGTGCTCGGCATCGTTGCCGACGAGGTGCTTGACCGTCGTGACCACACCCTGCGCCTGGGCGCCGCGCACGAAGGCCGCGGCGAGGCGGCCGGCGAGCAGCGGGTCCTCGGCGTAGCACTCGAAGTTGCGCCCGGCGAGGGGGGAGCGGTGCATGTTGACCGTGGGGGCGAGCAGCACCCGGGCGCCCTTGCTGCGAGCCTCGGCGCCGAGCACGGCGCCGACCCGCTGCAGGACGTCAGGGCTCCACGTGGCGCCGAGTGCGGACCCGCAGGGCACGCACGTGGCGGTCGGGCCGGTCGGACCCAGCTGGGTGCCGCGGGCGCCGTTGGGGCCGTCGGTCAGGCGCACGGCCGGTATCCCGAGCCGCGGCACGGCCGCCGTCGTCCACATGTCGACGCCGGCGGTGAGCGACGCCTTCTCGTCGAGCGTGAGCTGCCCGACCAGCTCGGCGATGCGGTCGCCGGCGCGGTCGCTGGCCGTGTGGTCGCGGTCGACCATGCGTTCCCCCTCTGCGGTCACGGTGCGTCGGTGACACTAGGGCCGCCCGCGGTCGGTACGATCCCGTTCCTGTGACCACGTCCGAGCCGGTGAGCCCCTGGGCGCCGCCGCGCCCCCGCACCGAGGGTGCGCTCGACGACCTCGACGGGCAGGTGCGCGCCGTCGAGGGCGCCATCACCGACCTGTTCCGGCTGGCCGCCAGCCGCCGGCTGCACCAGGCCCGCCAGCAGCGCAGCGGTGTCGCGCTGTCGCGCACCGGCTGGGAGTTCCTGCGCCGGGTCGACGACCTGGGGCCGATCCGGATCTCGCAGCTCGCCGAGCTGCTCGACCTCAGCTTGCCGGTGACCAGCCGGGCGCTGCAGCGGCTCGAGGCCGAGGGGCTGGTGGTGCGCCAGCCCGACCCTGCCGACGGGCGCGCGACTCGTTTCACCGCGTCGCCCCAGGGCCGTGATGCCAGAGCCCGCATCCAGGACGCCATGCAGCACGAGCTGGGTGCCGTGCTGACGTCGTGGCCCGACGAGGACCGTCGCATGCTGGCCGAGCTGCTGCCCCGCCTGGTCGCCGACATGCGGGCGGGGTCGGCCTGAGCCCCGGCCTGAGCCGGCTCTGGGCAGGCTCAGCGAGCCACCGCGTCCCAGTCGGCGAACCCGGACGGGTCGTGACGGCCCATCGTCCCGTGCTCGAACAGTCCCCACCCCTCGGCGCCGTCGAGCGTGGCCCGGGCCACGTGGTCGATCACGCCGAACGGCACGCGCGCGGCGATGGCCGGGTCGGTCAGGTCGTAGACGGCGCTGTCGACCCAGCCCGCCCCCCGCCACTGGCCGTGGCCCCAGTCGGGGTCGCCTCCGTAGCCCGCACCGACGTGCAGCGCGATCGAGCCGAGCGAGGTGACCTCGATGTCGAGCGGCTTGCCGCCCCGTTCGGTCAGGTGCAGCGTGGCCCGCTCGGGCATGCGGGTGCCCGGGGTGTAGGCGATCTCGACCTCGGGCCAGCCGAGTTGCTCGACGCGGCCGTCGGGCCACACCCGGGTGGCGTCGTTGAGCGTGCGGTAGCCGTCCGGCTGCTCCTGCACGATCACGACCACCGCGCAGTCGTCGAAGCGGAGGGGCACGTACAGCCACCACAGGCCCGCGGTGGGGTCGTCCGCCGGGCGGCCGGGCGGTTCCCCCTCGCCGACGGGCCGGATGCCCCACGAGCGGTCGCGCGTCCCCACCCACCGCTCCGGGGACACGACGATGTCGTCGCCGTCGACGCTGAGGGTGCCCGACCACGTGCCGACCTGGGCGAAGCGCGAGGCGTCGAGGATCGCCCGGGCACCGGCCCGCATGACGTGGGGCTGTTCCATGACCGCTGGGAACGAGCCCTCCCAGGTCAGGTCGAAGCCCAGCCCGCGGTCGGCGGTGTCGCAGATCAGGCGGATGCGCTGGAGGGGCTCGAGGACCTCGACGCGGTAGGGACCGACGGCGGGGGAGAGGCGGTCGTCGCCGAGGGCGTCGGAGCACCGGACGGTCCACTGGCGGTCACCGCGCCGCACCGTGCCGTAGGCGTCGGTGACGCCCAGGTTCGGGTACACGCCCGTCCCGGCGACGAAGAACACGTCACCGGTGCGGTCGTGGGCGTTGAAGTAGGCGCGGTCGTAGAAGTTGCGGTCGCTCGATGCGACGTGGCGCAGCGAGAACGGCGTCTGGTGGATCGGGAACTCGTCGAGGGGGACAGGCAGCACGGTCAGCTCCAGTAGGTACCGGCGAGCATGCGCTCGAGCGGTTCGCGGTTCATGATGAGGTCGTCGGTGTCGGCGGGCATGGCCGTCTCGCCGAAGTGCACCGACCGGGCGCCGGTGCGCAGGAAGACGATGGCGTACTGCACGGCGGCGAAGGTCCCGTACCAGGACAGGTCGCGAGGGGCGTGGCCGGTGCACGCCTCGTAGGTCGTCGCCACGTCGTCGACGCGCAGGAACCCGGGCATGCCGCCGAGCTCGAGCGAGGCGGCGATGTCCTCGAAGATGCGATGCCCGTAGACGAGCCACGCGACGTCGAGCTCGCAGGGCCCGAGGGTCGCCATCTCCCAGTCGAGCACGGCGACCGGCTCGAACGCGGCGGGGTGGTACATCACGTTGCCGATGCGCGAGTCGCCCCAGCTGAGCAATGGCGCCGACTCGTGAGCGGGCCAGTGGTCGTCGAGCCAGGCCAGGGCCCGCTCGACGAGCGGTGAGCGGAAGCCGTCCCGGGCGGCGAACTCGTACCAGGCGCCGGCGACGGCCACCCGCCGGCGCAACGGGGTGTCACCCGCGGCGTCCGGTGCCAGGAAGGCGAAGAGCTCGGTGGGGCGGTCGATGCCGTGCAGGCGGGCGATGGTCTCCACGGTGGCGTCCTGCAACCGGCGCTGGTCGGTCGGCGCGGCGTGGTAGAGCCACGAGTCGCCGAAGTTGTAGGGCATCACGTCCGGGGGCACGCGCCCGTCGACCCGGCCCATGACGAAGAAGGGCGTGCCGATCGCGGCCGGGTCGGGCTCGGACCAGTGGACCGGCGGGACCGGGACCTCGGAGCGCCGGCCGACGAGGCGGATGGTCTCGTACTGCTTGCCGAGGTCGTAGCGGGGGAAGACGGGGACGTCGTGGCGCCCCGGAGCGAGGCGTGCCACCAGCCGCTCGCTGCGGGTGCCGGCCCCGTCGTCCCACGTGGCGTCGAACAGCAGGGTCTCGCTGGACATCCCGTTGGCGGAGGTGCCCTCGAGCGAGGTGATGCGGGGCGACGAACCCGCCGGCAGCGTGCGCACGAGCCACGCCTGCAGGCGCTCCCGTACGTCGCCGAGGTCGCGGCTGGACCGTCGGAGGTCCGCTCCGTCGACCGTGCTCGCGGCGTCCGCCTCTGTCATCTCTGTCATCCCCTTGCGCTCCGCGGCCGTGGGCGACCACGGTGCCACCCGACCGGTCACGGCGCGACGTCGCGTGTCGCCGGTCGGGCCTCCGGCGACAGGCTACTGTGACGGGCGACACGCGGTGACATGTTCGTCAGTGGAGCTGCCCATGAACCCCGACGACCGAGCAGCAGACGGGGGCCCCCTCGACTGGGACGCGGCGTTCGAGGCGCTCGTGGCGCCGCTGCGACCGTCCCGGCGCCGGTGGGTCGCCCGAACGCTCTGGCACCTCGTGGTGGCGCTCGTGTTCATGTCCGTCGCCTGTTGGGCCGTCATCCGCCTCGTCGCCGAACCACTCGGTGAGCTCGGACGCCCCTGGATGTGACCCTGCCCGTGCGGTGCCCTGCCGGTGGGGAGAACCGGCAGGACACCTGGGGCGCGACGGCAGCGCCAGTGCTACCCACGTGCCTCGCCGGCAAACCGGAATTTCGCGGCGGAGGGGTCAGATCCCGACCATGTGCCGGCGGAGGCTGCGGACCGCCTTGCGGAGCAGCCGCGACACCTGCATCTGGCTGCACCCCAGCACCTCGGCGATCTCGGACTGCGTGCGTTCGTCGACGAAGTACATCTGCAGCAGCGACCGGTCGTCGTCGGAGAGCCGTTCGAGGCTCTGGAGGAGGGCGGTGCGGTTCTCGATTCCGGCGAAACCGACGTCGGGATGGCCGATCACCTGGTCTGCCTGGAGGCCGGTGGCCAGGTCCGGGGCGTCGAGCGACGTCGTGGTACGGGCATCCTCGGCCGTCATCGCTTCGAGCACGTCTGCCTCGCCGATGCCGAGGAAGTCGGCGACCTCACCGGGCGAGGGCGCACGGCCGAGGTCGTGCGTGAGCAGCTCGGTCGCGTTCCGCGTGGGACTGGCGAGCTCGTGGACGCGCCGGGGCACCCGGATGGCCCACCCGACATCGCGGAAGTGGCGGCGCAGCGAGCCGACGATGGTGGGCTTGGCGAGCGCCAGGAAGGGCGTGCGCCGCTCGGGATCGAACCGGCGGAGCGCCAGCAGCAGCGCCTCGTAGGCCACCTGGGTCAGGTCGTCGATGGGCTCCCCGTGCCGGAAGTGGCGGCGGGCCTGGGCTTCGGCGTGGGGGCGGTAGTGCTCGACGAGGGTCGCCAGGGTCGTGTCGTCGTGGTCGCGGAGGTACCTGACGTGCAGCTGCCACACCGCCGCGTCGACGGCGGGCCGCTCGGTCGTGCTCGACCACCACGTACGGGCCACACGATCGGCCGGCAGGGTCCTCAGAGCGGTCGCCCGGTCGGTCGCCGTCCCGAGCGCGGCGAGCGCCCGGCGGCTCCGCTGGATCTCGCGCGCAACGGTCGGACCCGGCATCGTGGCTACCGTTCCCGCACCGGTCCGGCGTTAGACCTCTGCGCGCGAGGCGACGTGGATGGTCGCCCGCCCGCGAGGGTAGGGCTGATCGCGACCGTGCCCGCGTACGCTGCGAGCTGACGCCACGATGACGAACCGATCCGACGACCGCGCCACCCGCCAGGCCCGCGAGGCCGAACAGCTCCTGGCAGAGATGCGCGCGGGCGTCGAAGCGGCGGCCGGCCAGCTCGACGAGGTCACGTCCGAGCTGAGCTCCCGCCGGGCGCAGGTCGACGACCTCGAGACAGTCGCGGACCTGGTGCTGGGCCTCAGCGACACCGTGATCGTGGTGGTGAACGAGCGCCGCCAGATCACCGGGCTCAGCCGCGGCGCGAAGGCGCAGCACCCGGGACTCGACATCGGCAAGCCGCTGTCCTCGTTGGTGCCCGCCGAACTCGCCGACGCGGTGAGCGCGTGCCTCGACGAGGCGCCGGACCATCCGAGCGACCTCGACGGCACCCAGGTCGGCGCACGGCTGCACCCGTTGCCGGGCGGAGGAGCGGTGCTGGTGGTGGCGGACGGATGACCGATCAGGACGGCGACCCCCGTGAGTACGGGCTCGACGGCTCGGGTAGCAACGATTCGAACATCGAAAGCAGGAACATGGACCCCGTCGCCGGCCTCATCGAGCTCTCCCTGCCCGCGGACAGCCGCTACATGCGTCTCGCCAGGCTGATGGCGAGCGGTGTCGCGACGAGCTCCGGGCTGCCCCTCGAAGAGGTCGAGGACTTCCGCATCGCCGTCGACGAGCTGTGCGCCACGCTCATCGAGATGGGTGACGGCGATCCGGTCCGCCTCGCGTTCGAGCTCGGCACCGACGTCGTCGTGGTGCACGCCACGACCACCATGAGCGCCGACGCGGGCATCGACGAGGAGCGGCTGTCGCTGAGCCGTCAGATCCTCGACGTGGTCACCGACGGCCATGACCTGACCCAGGACCACGGCCGGGTCGAGCTGATGGCGCGCAAGGTCGTCAGGAGCAGCGGCGTCGGCTGAGG
>JAFGPU010000228.1 GCA_016936035.1 Acidimicrobiales bacterium | reverse complement strand
GGTGCGGGCGGCGAGCCAGCAGTAGTCGGCGTCGCTGGCCAGGCTGGTCCACATCTTCTGGCCGGTGATGACGTAGCTGTCGCCGTCTCGCACGGCCCGGGTGCGCAGCGATGCCAGGTCGGTGCCGGCGCCGGGCTCGCTGTAGCCGATGCAGAAGTGGATGTCGCCCCGCAGGATGCCGGGAAGGAAGCGCCGGCGCTGCTCGTCGCTGCCGAACTGCATGAGGGTCGGAGCGACCGAGTTGATGGTGAGCATGGGCACGGGGGCCCCGGCGCGCATCGACTCGTCGAAGAAGATGAACTGGTCGATCGGGCCCCGTCCCTGGCCCCCGTACTCGCGGGGCCAGCCGATGCCGAGCCACCCGTCGGCCCCCATCTGCCGGACGACGCGGCGCATCACGGGTCCGACGCCCTCGGCATGGCGCAGCTCGCGGACGGTGTCGTCGTCGAGCAACGCGTCGTAGTAGTCGCGCAGCTCGCGACGTAGCTGCTCTTCCGCCTCGGTGTAGGCCAGGTGCACGTGCCCCTCCAGCTCTGGGTGCGCCCAGTATGGCGCGCCGCGAGAACGCGTTCTACCCCAAGGGGCGACCGGACGCGACGGTGGGGCACCGCGCCTGCGGCGCCCCACCGTCGAGTGGCTCAGGGCCGCACCGGCCTCACCCGGTGAAGGTCGGCGTGGCCCGCACCGGCGTCGCCGGCGGGGCCACCGACGCCGGAGGCGTGGCCGGGTCCACCGGGTCCGCCGGGTCCGCCGGGTCGGCGGGATCGCCGGGGTCGCCGGGGTCGGCCGGATCGGCGGGGCACGCCCCCGCGGCATCGAGCACGCAGAAGACCTGGACACCCAGGGCGTCGGGAACCATCAGCGGCGCGAGGAGCGTCGGGCCGCCTTCTGCGAGCAGGAACCCGACCAGGTCGAAGTCGCCGGGGACCCCCCAGCTCACGGGCAGCGGGTCGGGCAGGTCGAACACGTCGGTCAGGTAGTCGGCGCCCTGGTTGATGGCAGCCTCGATGCTCTCGGTGTCGCTCGCCGGAACGACGCACGCGGCGGCGACCGCCCACAGCCCGGGCGCGACGTCCGGCACGGTCACCTCGGCCGCGCCCACCGACGGGTCGAAGGTCGCCCGCTCCCCCACAGGTGCCTGCGTGGCGATGTCGGCGAACGTCATGACGTAGGTCTCCGGCAACGTGGCGTCGGCAGCCCCCTCGTAGTTCATGGCGACCGCCGCCGACACGACAGCCAAGAGCTCCCACGCGAAGTTCTCGGCGCTCGTGAACTCGGCGTCCGGGGCCGGCGTGTAGTCGGGCTGCATCGCCAGCAACGTGTCTCGCAACGCGGCGAACGAGGGCTGGATGTCCTCGGCCGTGGTGGCGCAGCTCTCGGCGACGTCGGCGACGTCGACCTGCCCCGCGACCGTGTCGCCGGGGGAGCCCTCGGTGGGCTCGATGGTGAGCCCGAGTGTCGGTGCTCCCTGTGCTCCAGCGGGCGCGGTGACGCTCACCGACAACGCCGCGATGACGGCCGCGCCGAGCACGGCCCTGAACCTCAACGACATACCCGTCCTCCCCTGCCCCGGTGCGCCGGTTGGTCGGCGGCACCGTCGCCGTGCGCCGTGCACGGCTGTGCCTGCGCCGGCTCTCGCGTGCCCGAGGGAGGGCCACGCATCGCCCGCCAGCACGGGGGGGTTGTACCACGATGTCCCCGTTTCGTCTTCAGACCGACCAGAGTCCGTAACACCCCGCCGCACGGCGCGCAGGTGTCAGCACCGACCGCGTTACGCCCGGTCGCGGGCATGGCCGGCCGCACCGGGGGTGCTACGTTCCGCCGCCGTGCTGATGACGACCATGCGCCGACGGTGGGCAGCCGCCCTGGGGGCGGTCTTCGCCGCCCTCCTGCTCGTCGCCGGCTGCGGAGGCGGCGGCGGCAGCGACGACGCCACCGCCGACGAGCCGCCCGGCCGCTCCGACGGCGAGTCCGTCGGCGACACCACCGCGACCACCACGTCGCCCCACACCAGCTGGGTGGCCCAGGCCAAGGACGAGGTGGCCGAGGTCGCCGTCTACGCCGACCCCGACGACGCCGAGCCCAGCCACCGCCTCGCCAACCCCACGCGCGTCGACGACGACGGCAACCGGGTGCCGCTCGTGTTCCTCGTGGACGGCACCCCCGAGCGGGGCGAGTGGCTGCCGGTCCACCTCCCGGTGCCCCCGAACGGCACCACCGGGTTCGTCCGCTCCGACCAGGTCGACCTGGTCAGCCACGACTACCGCATCACCGTCGACACCGCCGCCCACGAGCTCACCCTGACCAAGGGCGGCGAGACGGTGATCGAGACGGCGGTGGGGCTGGGACGGGCCGGCCGCGAAACGCCGACCGGGCTGTACTTCATCACCGAGCTGCTCGAGGCTCCCGACCCTGGCGGCATCTACGGGCCCTTCGCCTACGGCATCTCCGGCTTCCAGGACGACCCGGCGGTCCGGGCCGAGTTCGGGGGCGAGGCGGTCATCGGCATCCACGGCACCAACGAGCCCGAGCTGCTGGGCACGGCGGTCAGCAGCGGCTGCATCCGGGTGGCGAACGACGTGATCACCGAGATGGCGGGCATGCTGCCACTCGGGGTCCCGGTCGAGATCGTGGGCTGACCAGCGGCGGGCACTCGCCCGTCGCGTGCGTCACCCCACCGTCGGCACGAGGGCATTCAGCGAGCTCGCGCCGGGTGAAGTATGACTAGTCCCCGTATGGAGGACTCGCTTTCACGCGGTTCGCTGGGGCCATCGCACGAGGAACAGGAACGGAGCGGCCGTTCCAGACGCGGCCGCCACCGCGCTGCCCCGGCGCCGAACCACCTCACGACCAGCGACACCGGCGCGGGAGAGAGGCGGAGCCTGGGCGCGCTCGTCCTCAGCTACCTGCCGCGGGGCAACCTGCTGGACGACCGCTCCTTCCACAAGCGCCACCTGCTGCTGAGCTGGATCCTCGGCCTGCACATCCCCGGCCTGTTCGCATTCGGCGTGTGGCGGGGCTACGGCGTCGCCCACGCGGCGCTCGAGGTCGTGACCCCGGCGGCCCTCCTCGCGTTCGGCCAGCTCGCCCGCAACCGGCGGTTGGCGGCCTTCTTCGTCACGGCCGGTCTGGTGTTCTGCTCGACCGTGCTGGTGCACCTGTCCGGGGGCATGATCGAGGCGCACTTCCACTACTTCATCCTCGTGGGCATCATCGGCCTCTACCAGGACTGGGTGCCGTTCCTCTGGAACGGTGCGTTCACCGTCGTGTCCCACGGTCTCGGCAGCACGATCGCCGAGGACCTGATGTTCAACCACTCGGCGGCGCAGAACCGGCCGTGGGTCTGGGCGGCCATCCACGGCGTGTCCGTCGTGTGCGCCTGCCTCGGCGTCATCATCTTCTGGAAGAACACCGAGATGGAGCAGCAGCGCGCCATCGCCCTGGCCGAGGACCTCGCGCAGGCCGAGCTGACGTCCGCCCAGCGCGAAGCCACCCAGCGACGGTCCATCTCCGAGCTGTTCGTCAACCTGGCGCGCCGCAACCAGTCGCTCCTCGATCGGCAGCTCAACCTCATCGCCGAGCTCGAGCAGCGCGAGCGCCAGCCGGACGCGCTCGCCGAGCTGTTCCAGCTCGACCACCTCGCCACCCGCATCCGGCGCAACGCCGAGTCGTTGATCGTGCTGTCCGGGTCCGAGCCGCCCCGGCGTTGGGGGCAGCCCGTGCCCCTGGCCGAGGTCGTGCGCGCGGCCGCCGCGGAGATCGAGGACTACGAGCGCGTCGAGGTGCTCGTGAACGACTACCTCGAGGTGTCCGGGCGCGCCGTGGCCGACCTCGCCCACCTGCTGGCCGAGCTCATCGAGAACGCCGCCGTGTTCTCGCCGCCGAACACCGAGGTGCGCGTGCGCAGCCACCTGGCCGAGTGGTCGGCGTTCGTGCTCAGCATCGAGGACACCGGCATCGGCATGTCCGAGGACGACCTCGCGAGGGCCAACGAGGTGCTGGCCGAGCCGCCCGAGGTGGACATGACCCGGTCGACGCTCGGCTTCCACGTGGTCAGCCGCCTGGCCCGACGCTACGGCATCAGGGTGCGGTTGGCGCCCACGCCCGGCGGTGGCCTCACGGCCATGGTCACGCTGCCGGACGACCTGGTGACGGAGCGCCGGCGGGCCCTTCCGGCGCCGGCCGACCAGGCGGGCGTCAACGGCTGGTCCGGCGCCGGTTCCCACGAGGGGGCGCTGCGCGTCCCCCCGCAGGGGCTCGGACACGACCCGTACCCGCAGCCGCTGCGACAGCCGCCGAGCCCCGCGCCGGTCGCGGTCCACGAGCCGCCTCCCCCCGACGGGTGGAACGCCACCCAGCCCAGCTCGCCGCCGGCGCCGCCGCCGCTGCCGTCACCGCCGCCACCACCGCCCGCCCCGGCATCGCAGGCCCCGGCACCGGTCACCCCGGACGGTCTCGTGCGCCGCGTCCCCGGCGCCGGTCTCGCGTCGATGCAGGGCGCCCCGCCGGCCGGCGACGGTGCGGGCCCCGCCCCCGCTCCCCGCGCCGAGCACGATCGTGAGCACATGCGCTCCATGCTGTCCAGGTTCCAGGCGAGCCAGCGCGCCGGCCGGGCGGCCGCCGAGGGCGCGCCCGACACGAACGCTCCTCAGGAGGCCCCGTGACCACCCACCACCACGACGACGGCGACCTCGACTGGCTCATCAACAGCTTCGCCAACCGGATCCCCGGGGCGTCCAGCGCCATCGTCGTCACGACCGACGGCCTCGTGCTGGCGATGTCCGAGCGCATCGTGCGCGAGACCGCCGACCAGCTCGCCGCCATCGCCTCCGGTCTCGCCAGCCTGACCGCGGGCGCCGCCCGGTGCTTCGACGCCGGGACGGTCAACCAGCTCATCGTCGAGATGGACGGCGGCTACCTGTTCGTCACCACCGTCAGCGACGGCTCGGCGCTGGCGGTCATGTGCGACCCCGACTGCGACATCGGACTGATCGGCTACGAGATGAGCCTGCTGGTGGCCCGCATCGGGCAGGTCCTCACCCCGGCGATGCGATCAGAGCTGCAGGCGATGCCCCCGAGATGACCTCGCCCGACGAGCCGCGCGTCGTCCCCGTCTACGCCATCACGCGGGGACGCACTCGATCAGTGGGGCGCGACCTGCCGTTGGAGACGCTGGTCAAGGCCACCGCCAACGCCACGGCCACGCTCCCCCGCCTCAAGTTCGAGGCGGCGCGCATCGTCTCCCTGTGCCAGAGCCCCATCTCGATCGCCGAGGTGGCCTCGCACCTCGGTGTGCCGCTGGGCGTGGCCCGCGTGCTCGTCTCCGACCTCCACGCCGACGGCATGCTGACCGTCAGCCTGCCGGCCCTGAACGACGGCGGCCGCCCCCGCGTCGACATCCTCGAACGACTCCTCAGCGGATTGAAAGCCCAGACATGAGTGAACCCATCCCCGTCAAGATCGTCGTCTCCGGCGGCTTCGGCGTGGGCAAGACGACCTTCGTCGGCGCAGTGTCCGAGATCACCCCCCTCGTCACCGAAGCCGCCATGACCGACCTGTCGCTCGGCGTCGACGACGTCTCGGCCGTACGGGACAAGACCACGACCACGGTCGCCATGGACTTCGGCCGGCGCACCATCGACGAGTCGATGGTGCTGTACCTGTTCGGAACCCCCGGGCAGGACCGGTTCTTCTTCATGTGGGACGACATCACCCGGGGCGCGGTCGGCGCCGTCGTGCTGGTCGACACCCGGCGCCTGGCCGACGGCTTCGCACCCATCGACTTCTTCGAGGACCGCCGGGTGCCGTTCATCGTCGCCGTCAACGTCTTCGACGGCGCACCGCAGTACCACCCCGAAGCGCTGCGCGACGCGCTGGCCCTGACCG
>JAFGPU010000227.1 GCA_016936035.1 Acidimicrobiales bacterium | reverse complement strand
GCGGTCGGCCTTCCCACCTGGGAGCGAGCGGACGAGGTGCGGTCGCTCGCCACCATCGTGGTCGTCGAGCGACCCGGGACGCACGAGGCGGAACCGCCGCCCGGATGGTCGTGGGTGCGGGTCGAGGTGCCGCGGCTCGAGGTGTCGAGCACCGACCTGCGGGCCCGGGTCACGGACGGACGACCGCTCGACTACCTGCTCACACCCGAGGTCATCGCCACCATCGAACGGCGGGGCCTGTATCGCGAGCGGGTCGAGTCATGACCGGCGCAGCGGTGCCCGGGCGGGGCCGCCCCGCCCCCGCCCACCCCCGTCCGGCCAGCCGGCGCGGGCGCGCCGTCGTCCGCCGCCTGGCCGGCGCGCCGGGGGGCGACCGGCCGGCGCACGCGGTCTCGGCGAGCGGCACCGCCCTGACGGGCGGGGACGATCGCCCGGACGACCGCGGGGCGGCACCGCCCCGCCACGCTCGGCCGCGGCGATTCCGGCGACCGACGGCGGGCCGAGGCCTGCAGCGCCGGCGCACCACCGTGCTGGTGGCCATGGGGGTGTTGACGGTGGGTGGCGTGATGCTGGCCACCGCCGGTCTGTCGGCCGTGCGCAACAGCACCGTTGGCCGCTACGAGCAGGAGATCACGGCGGACGACCCCGGCTTCCAGGCCCGCGTGGTCGCCACGCCCACGATGGCCGTGCTGCACCAGGGGCCCGACGGCGCCCTGGCGGGCGTGGCGCTGCTCGCTCTCGAGCCCGAGGACGACGGCGGGTCGGTGGTCGTGATCCCGCCGGCGACCGTCGTGCCGGCGGCCACCGGAGGTGAGACGACGATCGCGGAGGTCTACGTCGGCGAGGGCGCGGAGGCCGCCGCCGACGCCGCCGGCAGCGCCGTCACCGTCGCCGTCGAGCAGCACGTCGAGCTCGACAGCGCCCAGTTGGCGCAGCTCCTCGAGCCTGCGGGGGCCCTCGAGCTGACGCTCGACCGTCCGGTCGCCGAGTGGTCCACCGGCGAGGTCGACATCGAGCCCACGGACGCCGGAACGTTCCTGGCGGGCGACGACGACGAGCCGGGCCTGCACCGGGCCGAACGCCAACAGGACTTCTGGGACGCGTGGTTGGGCCGGGTGGCGAGCGCCGGCGACGACGCCCTCGCCGGCGAGGTCGGCACGGGACTCGGTCGCTTCGTCCACGGCATCGCCCAGGGCGGTGGTTCGGCCGCCGTGCTGCCGGTCGCCCGCCAGGGCGATGACGGCGGCCCGGAGCGCTTCGCCGTCGACGAGGCCCGGATCGGCGAGTTCGTGGCGCACACCGTTCCCTACCCGCGGTCGCCGGTCGCCGGAGCCCGCACCAGGGTGCGCCTGCTGAACGGCACGGGCGACGGCGACCTCACGACGACGGCAGCCCGGGCCCTCGTGGCCGCCGGCGCAGAGATCGTCGTGGTCGGCAACGCGTCGTCGTTGGACGTGACCGAGACCAGCCTGGTCTACAGCGGCGCGGCGCGTGCCCCCCTGGCCACGGCCCTGCGCGACGAACTGGGCGGCGGCCGCCTCGAAGAGGTTTCCGGCAGGCAGGATGAGGGGGTCGCATCCAGCGACGAGATCGACGTGACCGTGATCCTCGGCGACGACGCCGAGGACCTGATCGGGAGGTGACAGACCCCTGACTGCCAGCAACGACCGAGCATCGGCCCGACAGCTCGCTCTGGTGGCGGCCCGCGCCGCCGACGCCAAGGGGGCACGGGACATCGTGATCCTCGAGGTGGGTGAGGTGCTCGTCGTCGCAGACGAGTTCGTCATCGTCTCGGCACCCAACGACCGACAGGTGAAGGCCATCGTCGACGAGGTCGAGCAGGCCGTGGCCCTGGCCGGGCACGGCAAGCCGATGCGGGTCGAGGGTCTGGACG
The DNA here is from genome assembly GCA_016936035.1 of Acidimicrobiales bacterium. Taxonomy (GTDB): domain Bacteria; phylum Actinomycetota; class Acidimicrobiia; order Acidimicrobiales; family VFJN01; genus ZC4RG19. The sequence goes on along the minus strand of JAFGPU010000227.1, from coordinate 1,165 downwards.
ACCGGCACTGGGTGCTCGTCGACTACGGCGACGTGGTGGTGCACGTGTTCCTCGACGAGACCCGCGAGTACTACGAGCTCGAGCGCCTGTGGAGCGACGTGCCTCGACTCGACTGGGCCGACGCGGTCGCCTCGCAGCGCATCGCCCCCTGAGCAGCGCGCCCGGAGACGCCCCGGGTGACCCGGGCTGCCCGACGCGACGAAGCCGACGCGGTCACCGCCCGTAGGCGGCGTAGTAGTGCCGGCGGCACAGCCCGCGTGCACGGCGCGGCTCGTCGCAGCCGGCGACGGTGCAGGGTCGACGGCGACGGGCGCGGTCGTCCCAGTAGGCCATCAGGTCCGCCCGCCAGGCGACGTACTGCTCGCGCTTGTACGACGGGGGCAGGTGCTCGTCGAGGAACGGGACGACCACCTCGACGAGATCGGGGATCGCCTGCACCGCGTACGTGACCTCGTCGTCGTAGTGCTCAGCACGCCGCGGAGCGTGCGTGATCGTGCCGACACCCAGCCACGTTCGAAGCAGCTCGCACGAGGCGAGGTCGCAGGCCGCGAGCGACACCCGGAACGCGAATCGCCGGCCGGTGTGCACCAGCGTTCCCTCGGCCGCGACGAAGCCACCCAGGAAGTCGAGCGTGTCAGTTGCCGGTCGCTCGCCAGTAGCAGCCACGGCACAGGCCCCGCGCTCTAATTGACCGGTCGCAGCCGGGCGTGCTGCACGTCGCCGGCCGTGAGGCCAGGCGCTCGGCTTCGGCCCGCCGGTATTCGCGCAGGCGAGCGCGCCAGGAGCGGAACTGCCGGTACTTGTGCCCGGCCGGGTGGAGGAACTGCTCGGCGAACGGGACGGTCGCCGCCAGGTGGTCGGTGATGGCGGTGACCTGAAGTGAGGCCGTGGGCTGCCAACCGGACCGACGGGGCGGACCGTCGTACACGCCGCCCACCCCGCCCAGGTACTCGTGCAGAGCGGCGACGAGGACACGGTCACGGGCCGCCACCGTGACCGTGAACGTGAACCGCATGCGGGGCGTACCGGTCGAAGGGCGACGGTTGATCGTCCGTGACGAGAAGCAGCCTTCACCGGCGACGAAGCCGCCGAGCGCGAAACCGAGCCGCCGCCTGTCGGCGAACGGCTCGGTCAACGGGGTGGAGCCGACGCGGATCGAACGCGC
>JAFGPU010000226.1 GCA_016936035.1 Acidimicrobiales bacterium | reverse complement strand
GAGGTGATCTTCGCGGACGAGCCCACCGGCAACCTCGACTCCCGCAGCGGCGCCGAGATCCTGGACTTCATGCGCCGGGCCGTCGACGAGATGGGCCAGACCATCGTGATGGTCACCCACGATCCCGGCGCCGCCGCCTACGCGGACGCCGTCGTGTTCCTGGGTGACGGCCACATCGTCGACCACATGACCGCCCCCACCGCCGAGCGCGTGCTCGAGAGCATGAAGGCCTTCGGGAGCTGATCGCGATGTGGAGAACGACCCTCAAGTCACTCAACGCCCACAAGCGGCGTCTCCTCGCCACGTGCACGGCCGTGTTGCTGGGCGTGGCCTTCCTGTCGGGCACGCTCGTGCTCGGCGACACGATGTCCCAGGGCTTCGGCGACATGTTCACCGAGGCCAACGCCGGCACCGACGCGATGGTGCGCTCGAGCGTGAAGGTCGGTGCGGCCGACTTCGCCGAGCGGGGGCTGATCGACCGCGCACTGGTCGACGAGATCGCCGCCGTCGACGGCGTCGCCGCGGTGGCGCCCCGCATCGAGGGCAACGGCCGCATCATCGGCGCCGACGGCGACCCCATCGGCGGCAACGGCCCGCCGACCGTCGCCGGCAACTGGATCGACGACGACGACCTCAACCCCTACGACCTGGACGAGGGCCGCGCACCCGCCGCGCCGGGCGAGGTCGTGATCGACAGGGCCGCCGCCGAGCAGGGCGACCTGGCGGTGGGCGACAGCACCGTGGTGCGGACCCCCGACCCGATCGAGGTGACCGTCGTCGGCCTCGCCACCTTCGGCGACGCCGACAGCCAGGGCCCGGTGACCTACGCGGCCTTCACCGACGCGTTCGCCGAGGAGGTGCTGCTGGCGACGCCCGGCCAGGTGTCGAGCATCGTGGTCAGCGCCGAGGCGGGCGTGAGCCAGGACGAGCTGGTCGACCGGCTCGACGCGGTGCTGCCCGCCGGGGTCGAGAGCCTGACGGGCGACGCACTCACCGCCGAGATGGAGACCGACATCCAGGAGGACTTCCTCGGGTTCCTCGAGATGATCCTGCTGGTGTTCGCCGGCGTGGCCCTGGTGGTGGCCACCTTCAGCATCTACAACACCTTCTCGATCCTGGTGGCGCAGCGGACCCGCGAGTCGGCGCTGCTGCGGGCGCTCGGCGCCTCGCGGGGGCAGGTGCTCCGGTCGATCACGGCCGAGGCGGTGCTCGTCGGTGTGCTGGCCTCGCTGGGCGGCATCGCCGTGGGCATGGTGCTGGCCTCGGGCCTGCTGTCGCTCATGGACTCGATGGGCATGAGCATGCCGGCGTCGGCTCTGATCCTCGAGATCAGCACGGTGATCACGGCCATGGTCGTGGGCGTCGTCGTCACGGTGGTGGCGAGCCTGGCTCCCGCCGTCCGCGCCTCGCGGATCGCCCCGCTCGCCGCCATGCGCGCCACGGCCGTCGACCGGTCGGCTGCGTCGTGGTTCCGCGGCGTCGCCGGTGGCCTGGTGACGGTCGCGGGTGTGGCCGTCGTCGTGGCGGGCGCCACCGGCGGCGAGCTGTCGCTCACCGGCCTCGGCGCGCTGGTCACGCTCATCGGCGTCGTCACGGTCGGTCCGATCGTGGCGCGGCCTGCAGCCTCGCTGCTGGGTGCGCCCCAGGCCGCCCGTCCGGGACTGAGCGGCACGCTCGCCCGCCGCAACGCCATGCGCAACCCCCGCCGCACGGCCAGCACCGCCTCGGCGCTGATGATCGGCGTGGCGGTCGTCGCCCTGTTCACCGTGGTGGCGGCCTCGATCAAGCAGTCGGTCGACGACACGGTCGACGAGCAGTTCGCCGGTGATCTCGTGGTCGTGAGCGACGGGTTCGGCATCGGCGGCCTGTCCACCGACCTCGCCCCCGCGGTGGCCGACCTGCCCGAGGTGTCCGACGTGCTCGCCGCCGGCAACGCCCCGGTCGAGATCGACGGCGACGACGAGATCGCCGTCACCACCGACCCGGCGGAGATCGAGTCGCTCATCGACGTCGGGCTGCTCGAGGGGTCGCTCAGCGACCTCGGTGCCGGCGAGGTGGCCATGTCCGAGGACTACGCCGACGATCGCGGCGTGACGCTCGGCGACCAGGTGTCGATGGCCTACCCCGACGGGGTGACCGAGCAGCTCACCGTCGGCGCCGTCTACGCCGAGCAGGACCTGATGGGCGGTTTGATCCTGCCCGAGGACGCCTTCCGATCGCACACCGCCCAGCCGTCGGACTTCATCGTGATGATCGGACTCGCCGACGGCGTGGCCGAGACCGACGGAGAGCGGGCCGTCCAGGCGGTGGCCGACCGGTTCTCTGCGCCGGACGTGCAGACCAGGGACGAGTACACCGCGTCCGTGGCCGGCCAGGTCGACCAGATGCTGAACATGGTCTACGTGATGCTGCTGCTCGCGATCATCATCGCCCTCATGGGCATCGCCAACACGCTGTCGCTGTCGGTCCACGAGCGCACCCGTGAGCTGGGGCTGCTGCGGGCCGTCGGCCAGTCACGCCGCCAGCTGCGGGCGATGGTGCGGGGCGAGGCGCTCGTCGTGGCCCTGTTCGGCACGGTCACCGGTGTGGTGCTGGGCCTGTTCCTCGGGTGGGCCATGGTCGACGCACTTGCCGACGAGGGCTTCACGGCCTTCGCCGTGCCAGCTGGCCCGCTGGCCATGGTGCTGGCGCTCGGTGCGCTGGTGGGCGTGGTGGCGTCGGTCCGCCCGGCCCGCCGGGCCGCCCGCCTCGACGTGCTCGAGGCGATCGCGACCGACTGACACCCGCCGGTCGGCACGGCCTGCCCAGGGTCGCCGCCACCGGCCGACGTCCTCGCGAGGCCGGTGGCGAGCCCGCCCGGTGTCTCCAACCCACCCGCACCGGGCAGCTGGTGCCCCCTCCACCCGCCGGAGGGGGCATCGGCGCGTCCGGGCAGCCACTATCGATACTTCTGGCGGCTGTGGGCAGCGTTGGTGCTGGTGAGGGACGCCGGTTCGCCGAGGTGGCCGGGCGGCGGCTGGGGTGCCGGGGGGCGGCCGGGTCGTCGGGGCGCCCGGGGCTTCTGGCGTCTGTGGGCAGCGTTGGTGCTGGTGAGGGACGCCAGTTCGCCGGGACGCCGGGACGCCGGGACGCCGGGACGCCGGGACGCCGGGGCGCCGGGCGCCGGGCGCCGGTTCGACGGGGTCGGGCCGCCTGGACGCGGGCCGGGTCGGCGGGTCGCCGGCTGGGCGCCAGGGCGTGCGGGTCGGCGGGTCGCGTCGACCGCCGTGGTGGGCTACCAGCTGCCGCCGCCGCCCCCGCCGGCGCCGCCACCGACCGAGCCGCCGCCGAACCCGCCGCCGCCACCGCCGCTGGACGACGGTGCGGTGGCCGTGGAGGTGGTGGACGTCAGGAGCAGCGGGGCCATGTACGCGTAGTGCACCCCGGCGATGTCGGGGGCGATCGTCGACGACCTGATGGCGCTGGCCCACCGGTCGATCTCGCCGACGGCCAGGGCCCACGCCGTGTACTCGCGGAGCACGCCCCGCTTGGCGGCCTCCTCGGCGTGGTAGGCCTCGGACCCGGCGAGGAACCGGCGGAACGACTCGGTGCGCAGCCACAGCGCCGAGCCGGCGGGCGTGCGCACGTGCAGCTCCCACGCCCCGACGGCCGCGGCCAGGCCGGCGCCGGCCACCAGACCGCCGGCGAAGGCGAGCGGCAGCCACCCGGGACCGAAGCGGCCGGCCATGACCCCACCGAAGAGCGCGCCGCCGGCCCCGAGGAGCGCGACGACGATGCCCAGGACGCGCACCACCACGCGGCGGACGTCGGCGGCGTGGTCCCACAGTCCGCTGGATCGTCGCCACGTGTCGAGCTGGCTGCCCACCAGGCTCCAGCCGGACGCGAAGTCGCGGTCGTACTTGCCCAGCTCGATGTCGGGCCCGCCCGCGAACATGCGGGTGAACACGGGCTGCTGCTCGGCGCTGGCGGGCGCTCCCGCGATGCGGCGGATGCGGGTGCCGGCCCGGTCGTCGATGTCGATGACGCCGTCGATCGCCGCCTGGATGAGCCACGCGACCTTGTGCTCGTTGCGCACCTCCTCGCGCAGCACGACGCCCCCGTGCGCCGGCGAGATGCCGTCGGGCGGGGCGAACTCGGTGGTGGCCATGTCGGCGAGCTCGGCGGCGTCGACCCTGATCTCGGACACGCCCGGCTGACCGGTGCCTCCGTACGCCGCGTCCGCGGCGCCGCCGGGGGCGACGCGCTCGCGGCCGGCCCGCCGCACCAGCACGGTGACGGGCACGGCGGCGACGGCGGCCGCAGCGGCTGCGGCGCCGGCCGGGGGCAGCAGCCCGGTGCCGGGGTCGTCGGGTGCGTCCGCCGGGGCGGCGGGAAGGGCGGGCGCGCCGGCGAGCGGGGCGCCGACCCGACCCTCGATCGACACGCCCTCGTAGGCGTCGAGCTCGTCGACGACGGCCCGCACGTGGCCGGGTTCGACCTGGGTGACCTCGCAGCTCGCCGAGGATCGGGCGCGCCCGACGAAGCAGCCCGCGCCCTCGAGCTCGAACGGCGTGACGAGGTGGATCTCGGCGTCGTCCATGCCGACCTCCCACTCGGTGCCGACGGGCTCCCAGTCGACGACGTCGCCTCGGCGCACGCCGGGCAGCTCGTAGTCGATCTGGTAGCGCTGCCGTCCCGAGACCGTGGTGGCGGGGTCGCCGATGCGGATGCGGATGCCGTCGCCCACGGGGGTGACGCTGGTGTCGTCCGGCGCGCCGGGCGAGGTCACGGACACGGGTGTCGCGGTGTCGAGGCCGGGGATGACCCGGAAGATGCCGTGCTTGTTGTTCGATCTGCCGAAGCTGTAGTCGATGACCTCGGTGACCTGGGCGGAGCCGTCGCCGGCCACCTCGGCGGCCGTCCAGTAGCGGGTGACCCGCTCGGTGTTGCTGATCAGCGCGCCGGCGAGGGCGGCACCGCCCACCAGCAGGCTGCCGCCGGCCATGAGGCCGATGTCCATCTTCCGCCGCTTCGAGGTCCGCACGGTCGAGACGCTACCGGTGGCGGCCCCGGGCCCAGCACACGAGTGGTAGAACACGTTCTACATATGCGCTTCACCTACGCCGAGACGCTGTGCGATCCCACCTACCTCGCGCCGCTCGCCCGAGCCGCCGAGGAGGGGGGCTTCGACTCGTTCTCGGTGCCCGACAGCCTGATCTACCCGGCCGAGTCCGCCACCCCGTATCCGTACACCCCCGACGGGGACCGCCGGTTCCTCGAGGACAAGCCGATGATCGAGCCGTTCACGCTCATCCCCTGGCTGGCGGCCGCCACCGAGCGCATCCGGTTCACGACCTTCGTGGTCAAGGCGCCCGTACGGGCTGCCGTGCTGCTGGCGAAGCAGGCGGCCAGCGCCGCGGTTCTGTCGGGCAACCGGCTGCGCCTCGGGGTGGGCATCAGCCCGTGGCCCGAGGACTTCGCGGCCCTCGGTCAGCCCTGGGAGCGCCGGGGCGATCGCCTGGACGAGACCATCGCCGTCGTGCGCGGCCTCACCGCCGGCGGCTGGTTCGAGCACCACGGCGAGCTCATCGACATCGACCGCATGAAGATCTGTCCGGTGCCCGACATGCCCATCCCGATCCTCGTGGGCGGGCACGCCGACCGGGCGCTGCGCCGGGCCGCCACGCTGGGCGACGGCTGGCTGCACGGGGGTGGCGACCCTGCCGACCTGCCTCGCCTGCTCGACCGGCTCGCCGAGCTGCGGCGCGAGGCCGGTCGCGCCGACGAGCCGTTCGAGGTGCACGTGATCTCGCTGGACGCCTACTCGGTCGACGGCGTGCGGCGGCTCGAGGACATGGGCGTGACCGACGTCGTGGTCGGCTTCCGGTATCCCTACACCCGTGAGCCCGACACCGAGTCGCTGGGGGACAAGCTGGCGCCGCTTCGCCGCTTCGCCGACGAGGTCATCGCCAGGGTGACGTGACCCGGTCGGCAGCACCTTCGGCCGCTCAGTCCTCGTCGGGGATGCGGACCACGACCACGGGGCACGAGGCGTGGTTGACGCACGCCATCGCCACCGAGCCCAGCATCAGGCGCGACAGCCCGCTGCGACCGTGGGAGCCCACGACGAGCAGGTCCGCCCCCTCGGCCACCTCGACCAGCGTCACCGAGGGGCTGCCGGGCAGGACCGTGCGCATCACCTCGGGTGGCTGCTCGTCGGCCTCGGCCAGCGCTCCGTCGACCAGCTCGTCGACCGACGTCCGGGCGGCCGAGTCGATGGCCGCCTCGTCGACCGGGATGACCAGGGTGGCGCCGAAGGGCAGTGCCGACACGGGGGGCGTCCACACATGGACGACCTCGACGGTCGCCCGGCGCAGCGCGCCCTCGGCGAGTGCCCACCGCAGCGCGGCCGCCGCCTGCTCGGAGTCGTCGATGCCGACGACGATGCGCCCGGACGTCGACTCGCCGGCCCGGTCCGGGCGCGTCGAGGGCCTGGCGGAGACCTCAGGATCGTTGCTCATCACCTGAGGTCTACCCGATGGCGCAGCGCCACCGTGCACCCGTCGGCGTACCCTCACCCGCGCGTGAAGTCCCTCGCTCTCATCTTCAGCTACCTGTCGAGCCCGGTGCGCCGCCGCAACCTGCGCGTCGTGATGTGGCTGTTGCTGGCGCTCGTGGTGCTCGTCGCGCTGTTCAGCGTCGTCTTCCACGTGCTCATGGCCCGCGAGGGTCGCGACCACAGCTGGACCACGGGCGTGTACTGGACGCTCACCACGATGTCGACGCTGGGGTTCGGCGACATCACCTTCGAGTCCGACGCCGGGCGGGCGTTCTCGGTGGTGGTGCTCATCAGCGGGGCGATGTTCATCCTCGTGCTGCTGCCCTTCTCGTTCATCCAGTTCGTGTTCACGCCGTGGATGGAGCAGCGCGAAGCGGCACGCGCTCCGCGCAAGCTGGCGGCCGACACGGCGGGTCACATCGTGCTCACCAACCTGAGCGAGATCGAGGACGCGCTCATCCGGCGCGCCCGGCGGGCGCACGTTCCCTACGTCGTCATCGTGCCCAGCCTGTCCCGGGCGCTGACGTTGCACGACCGGGGCTACGCCGTCATGGTGGGCGAGCTCGACGACCCGGAGACCTACCGGTCGGCCCGCGTCGAGCAGGCGGCGCTGGTGGCGTCGACCCAGCCGGACACCACCAACTCGAACATCGCGTTCACGGTGCGCGAGTTCGATGCCACCGTGCCCATCGTCGCCACCGCGTCGGCCGAGGCCTCGGTCGACGTGCTCACCCTGGCGGGCGCCGACCGCGTGCTGCGCCTCGGCGCCATGTTGGGCGAGGCCATGGCCCGGCGGGTGCTCGGTGTGGCCCACGCCCATGTCGTCGGCGCCATCGGCGACCTGCTGGTGGCCGAGGCCAGCGCGGCGATGGCCCCGTTCGCCGGTCACGCGCTGGGCGAGCTCGACCTGCGCGAGCGCTGCGGGGTCAACCTGGTGGGGGTCTGGGAGCGGGGCGTGTTCCACCAGGCCCGACCCGACCTGCGGATCGGCCCCGGCGCGGTGCTCATCATGACCGGCGACGCGGCCCAGCTCGCCTGCTTCGACGCGGCCTACGGCACCGCCCGGGGCACCGACGCACCGGTGGTGATCGTCGGTGGTGGGCGCGTGGGCCGGGCGGCCGGTCGGGTGCTGGGCGCGGCGGGCATCGACTACACGATCGTCGAGAAGCAGCAGGCCCGGGTGCGCGATCCCGCGCACTACGTGGTGGGCGACGCCGCGGAGTTGGAGGTGCTCGAGGCGGCCGGCCTGCGGGAGGCGTCGGCGGTGCTGGTGACCACCCACGAGGACGACG